>DREN01000216.1 GCA_011051075.1 Deltaproteobacteria bacterium
AAAAGAAATTATGGCAACGAGCAGATATTTCATGGCGGCGTTATCCTTCTGTAGCTCCTTGCTGATGTCTCCTCACATGTTGCCACTGACGGCAAAAATATTTGGCAGATCCGTAGCGTACCTGAAAAGCGGCTGGGCGCATGGATTAAGAATATTTACCGTATGGCAGTACCCAGCTTATCGAGCAAGTTAACGAGTTCTGTGAGATCAGCGGGGCGGGACTCCTTCTTGTGTTCTGCAGCTTTTTGCAGCCAGTCCAACAAGTTCCTGCCTGAGTCGGTCTCCTGCCAGTCGGTCTCTTCTCTATCGGCTTCGTCCAGACAAATCTTTACAAACTGCGCCAGACTGTAAATGTCCGCGCTCTCAGGCAGACTTCCGTCGTACAGCGAAGTAGACTCAGACTCTTCTCCCATTGCCTCGAAGACTTCGGGAGCCAAGTCCTCCTCCCGGGCTGCCGCGACGGCCTTTCGGAAGATCGGGTCAGGCAGCGAGTACCATTCAAAACCGTCCAGTTTGACACCTCTCCTGCCATTGCTGTCCGGTGGGCCGACCCAGACCGCTTCTCCGGAAAAGAGGCCGTGCTTGAAACCCTGCTTGTGGCACTTGTTCATGGCCTTGGTCACCTCGATTGCCAGATCCACCCTGGTGGAGAGGTCCTTGACTTCATCAGGGTTATCACGCTCCAAGTCGGCCCATCTTTCCCACCCGTCAAGGTATTCACAGACAAGGGCGTATCGCGGCACGAGATCATCCGATATCTCCAGACCGTAGCACTGTACGACCTGATTGACTCCCTTTAGCCTCTCTTGTCTCTGCTTTGCATGTCTTTTCAACCACACAATGACATCTCGGTTCGCATTGTATACGGGGTGAAGGACGTAAAGCATTCTTGGGCAGAATTCGCTTTCCTTTTGTTCGAGGGTATCCGGTCGTGGTGTGGCTGGATACAACCAGAAAGGTCTGGCCAGATCATCAGCTGGATTCACTTCGCCTTTTTCGATATGAGGCTTCAATGATAGATTTGGAAAGTCCGGGTTCGAAAGACGCGCCAAATTTCGCAGCAGGACCCATATATCCTTATATTCATCGACATATCCAATTGCTCCCAATTTTGATCTTCCTATCCGACTGCATTTCAGTAGCTTTTCGTTTGAAGAACTTGTCTTTCTATTGAATATTGCATAATGCTGTATGACATTGTCACCAAAAATACTCTTTGATGCACGGATAATTGCTTTTATTGCCGGATCTGTCCACCTAAATCCTATACTTATCAATATATGGGTGCTCATTAATGCGGTTAGGCAGTTCACATATCTTGGAGCATTTTTCTCTCTCGGTGTCTTTGGTTTAGATAGTAGCGGCTTTCTTGCTGCATATAGCTTTATCGCATGGTAATCTTCTTTGGAGATTATCAAATCCTCTACATTGCCCATGTCTCCATGGAGTTTGAGCAGGAATGGCGATTTTGAAATACTGATCTTGGACCAGTTGATTGCCCATGGTGTAGTTAGGTAGTAATCTTGATCATGAAGGCCTGCATTGGTAAAAGCCATTTCGATGACCTTGTCGTAGTTTGTTGTCAGAATTCCTCGAACCCCTGACATAGCCAGCAAACGGTGTGTCGGCCCTAACCCTAACCTTTTTGGTTCAACTTTCAGAATCTCTGGTAACTCATTACCAAGCCTATTACGTCTCAATTCGTGCTCTGTAGGTGGCGGTTTGCCGTTTATACCTAACTTCTTTAAAAGCTTGTTCCACGAAGGAAGACCTACAGCTTTTGAAAGCCCGGCCCCTACGAGAATTAGGACTCGTTCACTTCCTGCTTCAGCCACTTGATTAAGTAGCTCGTCCTGGACCGCAGCAAACTGTGACGGGCTACTGGTTGGGCGGCCTATTGTGATACGTTGAGAGCTTATTACATCCATGCCCAATGCTATTCTTACTTCTTCCCAAGCTGCTCAAGGAATTTCCTTATTATTTCATCGTTGGGGACTTCGAGCTCTTCCTGACGCCTCCCGCCCAGCGTAGACAGTCTCAGCTTGGCCCCATCCGGCAAGAGCGGCCCCGGCATATAGAGAACCAATGTCATCACTTGGTCTCCCACCGGGATGAGCTTGAAGACCAGAGGGGAGGTCCGCCGGTCAAGTTTGCCATCCCTATCTTCTTCCGGTCTGACCGCCTGGACCTGAGCCGTCTGATTGCGGACCGAGCGGAAGTAGAATTGAAGGGGCAGGCCGAAGGCCGCCCTGGGTATGGACTTATCCTTCAGCTTTTTGGTTCGTTCCAGCAAGAAGTCCTTGACCGTGAAGTAGTCTTCAAGGGGCGGCAGGTCACTGAAACGGCGGCGGTCGAGCGTGCTGCGGAAGCACTTGTACCGCAGGCCGATGTCATCCAGGGCTTTCTCCCACGCCTTTTCCCCCTTGGCCGTGGCCGTGGGGACGATGACGGCCTGACTGCGGGCAAGGGAGGAGTAACCCCATCTGGCATGGTATTCCGTGCTGACGGCATCGCTACCAAGGATCTTAGTGGCCGCGTCGGAAAAGGAAGCCTGCGCTTGTCTCAATCCCTCTAAGATACGTTTCTTTAGGGCCTCCATGTCCGCCAGCGGTCCGAACTGCTTGGCCCACGCGTCTGGGACCGGCCCTTTGACATCTGTTACCCACAGGCTGCCGAATCCTCGGCGGGTGCGCTTTCCCAGCCCCCCGAGATGGGTCCAGAGCCAGAGACTGCCAAGGACCAGATCGCGCACAGCCTCTTTGATCTTTTCTCCATCTCCCGGCCGCCATCGAAAGCGCATGCAGAACTCGATGTCCTGGCCGGGGAAGATTGCCTGCGCGTGCTGGACCTGGCCCTTCCCGCGGACATACCGATAGGGCCCATAACCCAGGTATGCGATGCCAGCAGGGGTCCTGCCAACCGGCGTGTCGGCACCATCGAACTTGGGCTTGGACGGCGATTCGACCAGTAGCCGGGATGCCTGCCCGGCGGAGCTGCCAAAGACATGCTCCTCGGTCTCAAAAAGGTTTCCCGACCACGCCTTCTCATTGCCCTGACCTATCAGGTCTGCCATCATTCTCCGGAACCAGTCCCGCAGGACCCCGCGTACGCTGGCAGGTCGCAAGGGCCAGTGCCCATCGACTTTATTCGGGTCCGAACCGCCGATAAAGACCGGTGTCACGACCCGGAGCCGGACTTGGATCATCTCTTCATCCAGTGATCCATGGCCTGTCCGGTTCATGAGGCGGCCATAGCCGGCGGCCGTCTTGCCGCCTGCTCCCCACTGCTCCAGTGCAGTTGCCAGCGCTGTTGAGATGCGACTGAGCCTGGACAGGGCCCCATCCTTGGTATCGGTTCCTTTGCGTATCCACATACGTAACCTGAAGCGAGTGCCCGGCTCCACGGTCAAAAAGGTCGCAGGCTCCGGGTCGCACGTGTCAAGCGGCGGCCTTTTCCCCTTGGACTGGTAGTAGTCCTTTTGATGAGGCGTCAGGACATCAAGTCCCAGACGAGGCGGATCTATGGGAAAGGCCTCGAGTATTACAATATCTTTGAACAGGGAGTCGGCATCTTCATTGGTGATCCGCTCTTTTTGCAAAAGCCAGTTCCTGGCCAGTCCCTTGAGCCCGCTGGCCGGCAGGATGGGCAGGCCGGTCAGGAGATCCATGGTCAGGCCGGTCTCCAGCGGCGTCGGACATGCGAGGCCAAGGGCCAATCGCGTCCTGAGTTCCAGGTCGAGAGTGCTGTATGCGACCGGCACGGCAGCCTTGACAACTGCCTCCTGGCGGAGCTGAATGGCCTGGAGATGTTCCCTGTCCCACCCGGCCTTTGCTATTGTTTCAAGAAAATCTCTCCTCTTGTCAGCCTTAATGAGCGATCCGTCCCTTCTCTCCCACGGCGTCAGCCGGGTGAGGAGCAGCCCGGGATGTCTCGCCTTCCCGACCCGGGCGTGCATCTTGCCTGGTAGCGGGATAAAAAGGTCCTGGTCCTGCCTTCTCATGGCTTCCCCTTGTTGCCCTTGTCTTCCTTCAGGTAGATTTCGCTCATCCTTTTGAGCCACCCCAGGTATGCCAGGGCCTCGCGCTCGGCAAGGCGATACCGTGAAGGGGTCATCTTTACAATATCCCCAAGGATCTCTTTGTCCTCGGATTCAACGTATTTTTTGAGCTTCAACCACCCGGCCAGGGCGTTAAAAACCTTCTTCTCCTTGGCAAGCAGGAAGGCACAGGTCTGTCCAAGGCCGCAGGAAAGCAGCATGGACGGGGCCTTGAGCGCATAGGACCGGAACTTCTGTCTGCTGTCAGGGTCGGTTAAGGCGTTCACCTTCTCGTGCGCCTCCCTGGCACGTCCCCGATCCAACATCACTGAGTCTTCGTTCGCCAGCATGACATCCGTCCTCCTCAATCCTTTGACTCATCCAGATCTTTTCCTGTCAG
>DREN01000426.1 GCA_011051075.1 Deltaproteobacteria bacterium
CCCCATCCCCGGCCTGAACAACTTGAACTCCCCTTCGGTCTTCAGGAACCCTGAACCCCCGGGCCCGATCGTCCAGATTGCCAAAGAGAGCGCCAAAGATCTGATCTCCCCGAGGCCGGTCACACCCCGGAACATGAACGATCTGGTCTTCGAGAGGATAAAACTCCCGCCTCAAAAAGAAGACTGAGATTATTGTGCCCCGGTTACTGAACCAGGGCATGCCTCCAGCCACCTCCTACTGGGGCCTGAAGATAAGGAGCCAGGCGTGGGCAACCAGGATGGTGATTATCATGTAGGGGAAGGCGGTCTTCATGAAACCTAAGAAGCTGATCCTGTAGCCCCTTGATTCCGCGATCCCCATGGTCACCACGTTCGCCGATGCCCCGATAATAGTCCCGTTCCCGCCGAAGCAGGCCCCCAGGGCCAGGGCCCACCAGAGGGTGTTTTCCGAACCGGGGATCACACTGCTTAGATAGGCCACAATGGGAAGCATGGTGGCCGTAAAGGGTATGTTGTCCACAAAGGCGCTCATGATGGCGGCCACCCATATGATCAGGCTGCAGGCCATCACAAAATTGCCGGCTGACAGGTCCAGGATCCAGTCCGCGATCAAGGCCAACAGGCCGCTTGACTCCACCGCCCCCACCAGTATGAAGAGGAAGATAAAGAACATGAGTGTGGGCCACTCGATATCCTTCTCGATCAGTTCTATGAGGTTCACCTTTTCGGTGAGGATGGCGATGGTGAGGAGAGCCGCGGCGCCCATGAGGGCCGCAACGCTCACCTCCATATGCCAGTAGCCGTGGCTCAGAAAGAGGAATACGGCAAAGCCAAGGACGGCCAATCCATAGGTGAGAAGCCGGGGATCTGTGATGGGATACTCCGCCTTCAGGACCTGTATATACTCCTGCACGTTCTGCACCTTGGCGGCCGCGTATCCCCTTCCCCATACTAATTTGGTGAAAATCACAAGAACCACCATGCAGACCAGGCACACAAGGGCAAGGGCTATCACAAAGTCCATGAACGTAAGGCCGGCGTAGGAGCCTATCATGATGTTGGGGGGATCACCGATAAGGGTGGCCGTGCCCCCGATGTTCGATGCGAGGACAAGGGGGATCAGGAGGTGAAGCGGGTTGATGGAGAGGGAAACGGCGATCTCTATGGCCACGCCGGTGAGCAGGAGCATGGTGGTCACGTTGTCCAGGAATGCGGAAGAGATGGCCGTAAATATCATGAGATAAACGGCCAGCACAAAGACCTTTCCCCTGGCCAGCTTGTAGGAGATATAGGCGCACCACTGGAACACCCCCGTATGCTTCAGTACTCCCACTATGATCATCATCCCCATGAGGAGGAAGATCACGTTCATGTCTATGGAGTTGATGGCGCTGTCAAAGGATACCACGTGGTATTCGGGATTGATGGTACCTATGGTATACGATATGACCAGCATCAGGGCCCCGCCCAGCATGGCGGCAACGGTCCTGTGCAGGAGCTCAAAGGCGATGAGCACGTAGGCCAGGATAAAGACCACAGTGGATATCCAGAAGGCAGGGCCAAGGACCCGGGGCAGGGTGAGGTCTTCGCTGATGAAAAAATGGTCCCCCTTCTGTGCCAGTTCCGCTCCCTTTACTTCAAGGCTCTGGGAGGCGAAGCTGGTCTTGGAGGCCTTCACCTTTATGAAAGATTTCTGGATTTCACCCTTCTTTAACTGAAAGCGGGACACGTACTTGCCGTTGTGGGCCGTGGTAACCCTGTCAACCTCCCTGTCGTTGACCGAGATCACGATTTCAGCCTCATCAATCGGTTCCTTATGGCTGTCAAGGATAAGGCCTGATATGTTCACAGTTTCGCCCCCTGGTATGATCGCCTTGGGGGGGCCGCTCTTTGCGCCATGACCGGCCATTACAGACGATCCCGTGAGAGTGAAACCGATTATCAGAGCAGTTGTTACGAAATACCGCAAGGTTTTCATCAGAATTGTTCCCCCTTGTAATTGGATAAACGGCCTTTTGTGTTTGCTGTCAGGCCGTTTGAGATTTGCGCGGAATCTAACAGACAGAGTTTTGAAGTGTCAAGGGAAAGGTTGATTTTTTGGGGGTCATTGACACTGTGAGGCCAGGTATGGTAATTCCCTGACACTAACATGGCAGAGCAGACCTTTATCATCAAGTCCCTCTTTGTTCAGAACAGTATCATGCTGCTGGCACTGGGTGCCGTGATACTATTTTTTGTCTTCGCCCTTGTTAAAAAAAGGCCAAAACACCTGATCGCGTCTCTCGTGTGGCTGGGAATAGTCCTATGGTTTTTTAACAGCCCCTTCTTCGGCTTCAGCGCCGTGTGCGTAAGCCCGAAAGGTATTCGCCTTGAATATGGCATCCTCTCCATCAGGGACACCCTCCTTCCCATCGAATCTCCCTGGAAGGTGGAGATGCGCCAGTCGGGCCTGAGAAAGCTGAAAAAACTCTACCTCATCAGGATTGCCGATCGTGAGAGCATGAAGGTGGGCAGGCGCCAGGGTCTCGCGCTCCTCAAGAAGATAGGAGATGCCATAGACCGGTTAAAGGCCCGGGAGCTGGTGGATTGAAGGCCACGGGCCTTCCCTTTCAACCCGCCACCCCTATTTCAGGGCGGACCTGGGTGAAGACACGATCTGCTCTACCCTGGCCGCACGTATGCGCTCCTCGTGTTCGGCCTTTTTGCTGTAGGCCTTTTCGATCTTGGCAATCAGGTCCTCGGTCTTGCAGGGCTTCAGGAGAAAGTCGAAGGCCCCCAGCTTCAGTCCTTCAATGGCCGTTTCCACCGTGGCGTTACCCGTCAGCATGATGACCTCGATGAGGGGCCTGATCTTTTTGATCTCACGCAGGGTTTCTATCCCGCTCATCCCAGGCATCAGCACGTCTAAAATGACCACATCAAAGAGGTAATGCTCCAGCTTTTCTATGGCCTCTTCCCCGCTCAGGCAGGTGGATACATCGTAGTCCCTGATGGTCAGACGCTCTGACAGGGCCTTTACGAACTCTTCTTCATCGTCAACGATCAACACCCTTGTTTTCATGGCCTCTCCTCCAAAAAAAGTATTTTTCACCATCAGCCCCGAACACCAGAACAGGGCTCGTGTCCGATTCCCAAAGATGCATTATACCACACCGGAGTTGTTCAAGAAACCCCTGCCCAGGCAAAGCCAGGGAAACGTCAAAGTCGACGCAAATCTGCTGATATCACGCAAGTTGAAGAGAAACTACTCTCACGCAAAGACGCGAAGTCGCCAAGCTTTTCCTTTTGTTCTTTGCGTGCTTTGGGGCTTTGCGCGAGAATTTTAAAGGCCGTCCATACCAACATAATTTCAAGCTGTTATCAGCAAGCATGACGGAGCCCTGCAGGCAAAGCGCTGTTACAGCCTGTATACAATGGGTCTCTTCTGAGCATCAATCTCAATTCCAATGGACTCCCGTGTCTTGAACCCAAGTCTCTTGAATTCCCTGACTACCTCCTGGTCCCTGTCCCTGCTCCAGTAAACCGCCCAGACCGGATTTCGGACCGTGGCAATGCCGTAGGCATCGTGGCTCTCAAGGTTGATTGCCATCTTGTCTTTACAGATCAGGGTATCGGCCTCTGATACGAACTCGTCTCTCTTGTAAAGATTCTCATAAAGGGCATGAGAAAGCTGTTGTTTCAGATCCGGCATGTCATCCAGGTAGTGTTTGGCGATCTGGTACAGGTCTTCGGGGACCGCCTCGGAGAGACACAGGATCGCGAACCTCTCATGCCTGAGGGCAAAGTCCTCAAATTCGACCTCACGTGACGTGATCATGGCGAGGATCTCTTCTATGTCCGGCCTGGGGCCTTCAGATCCCAGGACCATCTCCTCACATTTGTCAATAATACGCATGTAAAAGGTCTTGCTGTCCAAGACGAATATGGGCCGCTCCCGGTAAGACCTCCTCTCCCTTATCCTCCTGACACCGTCCAGTTTAATTGATCGCTCACTCTCCTTCTCATCCAGGGTCTCAAACTGTGAGATATCCTTTGCCTGCACAACGTGGATATCCCCGTCCTCTGAAACGATGTACTCGATTTCACACCTGTGGCCCAGGAAATCCTGAATGGCCTCTGAAATGTGGAGCAGTTCGGGGTCGTGGGGTGTGGTTGTAAGAAAGGGCTCTATATCCGGCTGCCGGGCCCTTGGGCGGCAATACCCGAACTCCCAGGTATTTCCCAGCATCTTTGCCATGACACCCATGCCGTCTATAAAAGGCATGACAATGACACCCATCTTTCCTATATCCAGGGCCGGTGCATTGTTGAACTTCTGTTGTCTGAGGATGGAGAGCCTGTGCGCGGTCTCGGCCAGCTTAATGATCCTGTTTCTCGCGTACTTTATCCCGGCCACATCCGCGTAGGTCTCAAGGGAATCAAAAGTCCCGGGC
>DREN01000200.1 GCA_011051075.1 Deltaproteobacteria bacterium
GAAGACAAACAGGTGAAGCAGGACCTGTTCAAACGACTGGATGAGGCCTGTGACCCAAAAACCATCCTGGCGACCAACACGTCGAGCTTTTATGTGAGGGAGTTTGCGGAAAAGACCGGCCGTCCTGATCGGTTCATCGGGCTTCATTACTTTTACCATCCGGCCATGAATCGGCTCTTGGAGGTCATCCCCCATACGGCCACCAGCGGGGAGACCCTTGAAACGGCCCTCCTTTTTGCAAGACTTCACGGTAAGGACGCCATTGTGGTCAAGGACGCGCCAGGCTTTGCGGTGAACCGGTTTTTCGTGCCTTTCCTCAATGAGGCCACGCGCATGCTGGAAGAAGATGTGGCCGATATCCCGACCATTGAGGCGGCTGCCAAGCAGGCCTTCCGGATCGGTATGGGCCCCTTTGAACTGATGAACGTCACGGGCATCCCTATCGCAATCCATTCATCCACCACCCTGGGAAACGAATTAGGGCCCTTTTATGCTACATCCCGGTGCCTCAGGGCACAGGGTGAAAAAGGGGAGCAGTGGGATCTTTCAGGTGAGGTGGATGAATCCAGGATCCCCCAGGTGGAAGACCGGTTCCTGGGTGTCTGCCTGGGCGTTGCCGCGGCCCTGGTGGATGAGGGTGTCGCCTCCATGGAGGATACGGACCGGGGTGCCAAGATCGGCCTGAGGTGGTCCCTTGGCCCCTTTGAGATTATGAACCGCATCGGCATTGACAGGACCTACGAGATGGTCCAGGCCATTTGCGACCGTTACCCCGATTTCAGCATGCCCCGCATCCTTCAGGAGCAGAAGGACCTGGAAAAACCGTTCGCGTTTCAGTTCGTTGATCTTCAAATCAAGGACGGGATCGCCCATATTACCCTGAACCGGCCCGAGGCCATGAACGCCCTGAACGAGACAGTGGTTTCTCAACTGGAGACCCGGTTCAAAGAGGCGGAGAATAACCCCGAGGCCAGGGCGATCGTGTTCCAGGGAGCCGGCAAGGCGTTTGTGGCAGGGGCCGATATCCGGTACTTTGTTAAGAATATCCTGAACAACCGGATCTCCGATACGGTTGAATTCACCCGCAAAGGCCATGAACTCTTCTTGAGGATCGAGAAATGCCCAAAAACCACCATCGCGCTCTTAGACGGCCTGTCCCTGGGCGGCGGGAGCGAGCTTGCCCTGGCCTGTCAGAAGATCCTGGCCACTCCTGAAGGATCAATGGGGTTCCCCGAGACCGGCATCGGGATCTACCCCGGCCTGGGCGGCATGCTCCGCTTTGCCAGACACGTGGGGCCGGAACTGGCCAAGTATTACGTGTTCACCGGGGCGACCATCAGGGCCAGGGACGCCCTGGAATTAGGGGTGGTCAACAGGCTGGTGAAGCGGGCAGAGGTGCCCGAGGCCCTCAGGGCCATGGTGGCTGAGGAAAAAACCGATAAATATGAAACACGAGAGATCCCGGAGAGATTTAAACCCCTTGTGAAGGCCTGCTCCGGTGAGAACATAGAGAGGCTCTTGAGCGGAAAGGCCCCCGCCGGCATACCAGAGGACCTGGCCCAGAAGATCGCCAGGATCATGGCCAAAAAGGCCCCCTATGCCCTCAAGATTGCCAATGAACTGATCGATCAGCAGGCAGGGATCTCCATTGAAGAGGGTATCGAGGCCGAGCTTGCCAGGCTGCAAGAGATTTTTTCAACCGAAGACGCCCTTGAGGGACTCTCCTCGGTGGGGAAAAAGGCGCCTGAATTTAAGGGGGTCTGAGTATTTATGAAGGGATGAAATCAGCAGGCCGGATTTCTTGACCGGCCCCATAACGGTACTCCCTCTTTAGTCAGGCAGCTATACGTTCTGCCCGTCTGACACAGATGTCCCGAACAAACCACTCAGTGCCTGAATCACGCTTTGGCGTGATTCAGGCACAATTTTGGATTGCGGATGTTGGATTGATTAAAACAACTTCACCTGCTTATAGCTCAATGACCAATCTTGGTGGTCTAACATATCGGAGTTTTTGGTCAAACACTATTTATGTAATAATATGGCGTTTCCTAACATGGTCGCCAGGTCTTTTGGCGTAGTCGTTTCCCTGGCTTCTCCTTTTCCTCCCGTATTTCTTCTCGTCACTATGGTTCCTGTATCGAGGTCCAGTTCGGCCATGGCTTCGCCCAGGCCGCTGTTTCCCGCTTACGCATCTGCGATCGGCTAACTGCTGAAGCCTGAAGGCTCATTTCAGGATAACATTTGTCTTGCGGGAAAAGGGCCCTCAGAGGTAAAGATATTACGAAAGGCAGAGTTCATGCACAACAATCGCTGTAAACCTGTTCATACGGAGAAAAGGAGAAGATGAGACAGATCCTTCACTGGTTCCTTTATGCGGTGGTGTTCGTGATGATCTTCACGGCGGGGTGTTCAGACTCCAGGAGCTCTGAACAGATTTCCGCCGAGGCTGCTCCAGACCTGAAAGCCCATTCTGCCGAATTCAAGAAGGAGGTCATCAAGGTTACCGACGGGGTCTGGGTCGCCGTGGGTTTCGGCCTTGCCAATTCAATCCTGCTGGAGGGCAACGACGGGGTTGTTATCGTGGACACCATGGAAAGCGCTGAGGCCGCGGCTCCGGTTAAGGCGGCCTTTGACAAGATTACCAGCAAGCCGGTCAAGGCCATCATCTACACCCATTATCACACGGACCACATTTTCGGAGCGCGGGTGATGGCCGGAGAGGACAGGCCGGAGGTCATCTGCCAGGCCCGGACGCTCTATTGCCTGAACCGAATCGCCACTATTACGCGTGAAACAACGTATCGGCGCGCCATGCGCCAGTTCGGGACAATGCTGCCACCCGGGGGGGTTATCAATGACGGTATCGGCCCCCGGCTGGAGTACGACCAGAGCAAGACCATCGCGCTTCTCCTGCCCACCAGGACATTCGCGGCTGAGCGCATGGAGCTTGATGTGGCGGGCCTGAAGCTGGTGCTGGTACACGCGCCCGGCGAGACACCGGATCAGATCTTTATCTGGCTCCCGCGGAAAAAGGTGCTTCTGCCTGCCGACAACTACTACAACTCCTTTCCCAACCTCTACGCTATCCGTGGAACAGCATACCGGGACGTCATGGGATGGGTAAACAGCCTTGACAAGATGCGCGCGTTAAAAGCCGAATACCTTGTCCCCTCCCATACCCGGCCGCTTGATGGCGCGGAGAGAATTTATGAAACCCTCACAAACTATCGTGATGCGATTCAGTTCGTGCATGATCAGACCATCAGGCTCATGAACAGGGGGCTCACTCCCCAGCAGATCGTAGAGCGCGTCAGATTGCCTGCGCACCTGGCAGGCCTGCCTTACCTGCAGGAGTACTACGGTACCGTGGAGTGGTCAGTACGGGCCGTTTTTGATGGATATCTGGGCTGGTTCGGGGGTAATGCCTCTGATCTTTTTCCACTTCCCCTAAGACAGAGGGCAATGCGCTTTGCCCGGATGGTCGGCGGGGAAACGGCCCTGCTTGAGAAGGCCCGGCAGGCCGTGGCAGGAGGGGATTACCAGTGGGCACTTGAGCTGACCGACCACTTGCTGCAACTGGACTACGAACCGGACAAAGTCCGCACCCTCAGGGCAACGGCCCTCAAGGCCCTGGCAGAGATGCAGATCGCCTCGACCGCCAGGAACTATTACCTGACCCGCGCCCTGGAAGTGACAGGAGAACTTCACATTCCCATGATGAATATCAAGGATAAAGCCCTGATCCACCAGCTCACCCTGGAAGGCATATTTCGTTCCATGGCCGTCAGGCTTGATCCGGAAAAGAGCGCCCATGTGGACACGGTAGCGGGGTTTCGTTTTCCGGATACGGGCCAGGCCTTCACTGTCCATGTGCGCCGGGGAGTGGCTGAAATTCATCCCTGGTTTCCTGATAAACCGGATCTTGTGGTCACCGTGGATTCCAACATTTGGAAGGAAATCGCAGCCGGCGTGCGCAACCCGGCCCTGGCGATTTTTAAGGACCTGAAAAAAGAGGGCGGCACTTTAAGCCTGATCAGGTTCCTGAGGCTTTTCAAGAGCACCTGAATAATTTCTCAAGGGGTCAGGGTGCGGTCAAACCCGCTGGGACCTCTTTTCAAGAGCCGCAACAAGAAAGGGGAATCCTTGGGCTACGCCCCCTGAACTTCACATAACGAATAGCGTTTTATCCATCGTCCCGCCCCCGATAATATAGAGAGGCCCTGCTCTTCCGAAAATCGCCGGGATGGCCACCGAGTGTAAGATTCGGGAGCGGGATAGTGGATAAAACGTGGTTGAACAGAGCCGCAGGTTCGAAGTTATCCTATGGGGTTTTTATATCATTGGAGAGATAGGATAGCACAGGTATCATACGACCCTTTTGGCAATGGGGGCAGAGGGTGATATCTACACCTA
>DREN01000073.1 GCA_011051075.1 Deltaproteobacteria bacterium
GATCCAGTTGGGCGGTATATGCTGTACAGCCAATGAGATCCTCCAGCGTCATGGCGTGCCCCTGGCAGGGACATTCCTCCAGCAGGAGCTTGCGATCATAACAGGCGCCTGTGATGCCATGGTTGTGGATATCCAGTGCGTCATGCAGAACCTGGCAAACGTGGCAAAGTGTTTTCACACCAAGCTGATTACCACACACCCCATCGCCAAGATGGAGCAGGATAACGTCATCCACATTGAATTTGACGAGCACCACGCCCTGGAAGATGCCAAGCGGATTGTGAAAATGGCCATTGACAACTTCCAAAACCGGGGGGCAGAGGTTATGATCCCCAAGCACAAATCGATGCAGGTTGCGGGATTCGGCGTTGAATCCATTGAGTATCATCTGGGCGGGGCCTTCAGGGGTTCTTACTACACCCTTAACGATAATATTATCAACGGCCGTATTCGTGGTCTGGCCGGAGTCGTGGGTTGTAATAATGCCAGGACAAAGCATAACGACGGGCATTTGACCATTGTAAAGGAATTGATTAAAAATGATGTGCTTGTTCTGACAACAGGATGCACCGCCATTGCCTGCGCAATGGATGGTCTTCTCTCGCCCGAGAGCGCGGGAGTATATGCAGGGCCTGGGCTTGCCGAGGTGTGTGAGACCGTGGGTATAGCCCCTGTCCTCCATCTCGGCTCATGTGTCGATAACAGCCGGATACTCCTGGCAGCCACGGAGGTGGTGAAGGCAGGCGGACTGGGTGATGACATCAGTGATATCCCTGTTGCCGGCTCCGCACCAGAATGGATGAGTGAGAAGGCCATCAGCATTGGTCATTATTTTGTTACATCCGGTGTCTATACGGTATTCGGCTATATGCTCCCCACAAGCGGTGCTCCGGTGTTCCACGATTATATCACAAAGGATCTGGAACAAATGTATGGGGGCATGTGGGACGTGGAGGCCGATCCCATTAAACATGCGCATATGATGATTGCCCATATAGACAAGAAGCGCAAGGCCCTGGGCATAGACAGGGCCAGGGAGAGGGTCCTTATGGATATGGCCGATCGACAGGCCCTTGAGATGTAATTTTTGAATGATGCTGATGAATTCCGATTATTAATTTACAAGGATTAAAATAAATCCTCAACGAAGGAGGAAAATATGTCAAAGTTAGTCGCATTTGCAGCCATTCAGGGAGGCTATAAGGTTGTGTCACAGGTTGAGGGAGAGTTGCGAAATGCCCTTGAGAGCAATGACGCGAGTTCAAAAATAGGCTTTCCCAACACCGCCTACTACCTTCCTGTTATCTACTCACTCACGGGGATAAAATGTGAGACCCTGGAAGATCTGAAAAAGCCCATGGAATTGGCCCGCAAGCTGCTCCCGCCGCATATAAAGGGAAAGAACCATCTCCCCTACTTAGGGCCCCTTCTGGACGCCGGTATGGCGGCGCTTTTTGCCTATGAGGTGAGCGAGGCCATCAGGATATTCAGAGAACCCGACTTCTACTGTCTTGAGCAGGAAGACCCCGATGTTGACGCGGGAAAACTATGGCTGGGTCCTGCCGATGATACCATCCTGCGAAAACGCGGGGTGGAGTTTGTGGACGGCTCAGCCCCCGGTTTTGCAGCCATAGTGGGGGCTGCGCCCAACCCGGATATAGCCAAGATGATCGTGGAGGACTACCAGAAGAAGAGCCTCTATATCTTCTGCGCGGCCCACCACAACGGGGTGACGGTTATCGAGCAGTGCCTTGAGGCGGGGATGCAGATCGGATGGAACACCCGAATCGTTCCTTTTGGTCCTGATATATCGTCCGCCATATTCGCCCTGGGCTTTGCAAACAGGGCCGCAATGGCCTTTGGCGGTGTACAGCCCGGTGATTACAGAAAGATGCTCCTCTATAATAAGAACAGGATCTTCGCCTTTGTAAACGCCCTTGGTGATATCGGTACGGAATGGGCCGTTGCCGCTGCAGGATGCGTAAACTGGGGTTTCCCCACCCTGGCAGACACCGATATCCCAGAGATCCTCCCCACCGGTATATGCACCTACGAGCACGTTGTCGCAAACGTTTCCCACGAAGAGATGTGCCAGAAGTCGGTGGAGGTAAGGGGCCTCAAGGTTACCGTGAGCGAGATAGATATCCCCATGGCCTTTGGTCCGGCCTTTGAGGGTGAGCGTGTCAGGGGAGCTGATCTCTACTGTCAGACCGGAGGCGGCAAGGCCCAGTGCACGGAGCTTGTCAAGATGGCCGAGATGAACGAGATCGAAGACGGGAAGATAGAGATAATCGGCCCTGACGTCACCGAACTGAAGGAAGGAGAGGCCTTCCCCTTAGGCATCTACGTTCAGATCGCCGGCCGGGAATTTGAGCCTGACTTTGAACCCATTATCGAACGTCAGATTCATCACCTGACCAACTATATCCAGCACATCATGCATATCGGACAGCGCGACATCTCCTGGATCCGCATAAGCAAGGCGGCCATGGAAAAGGGTTTTTCCCTGAAACATATCGGCGTGGTGCTCCATGCCAAGTTTCATCAGGACTTTTCAAACATCCTGGATAAGGTTCAGGTGACCCTGTACACCAATCAGAAGGATGTTGATGAGCTGACCGAGAGGGCAAGGGGCGAATACGCAGAAAGGGACGGCCGGGTGGAGAAGATGAAGGACGAGGATGTGGATATCTACTACTCCTGCACCCTGTGCCAGTCCTTTGCGCCCAACCATGTGTGTACGGTAAGTCCTGAAAGAACCGGTCTCTGCGGGGCCTACAACTGGATGGACTGCAAGGCCGCCTACGAGATCAACCCCACAGGACCCAACCAGCCCATAGAAAAAGGTGAGTGCATAGACCCGGTCTTGGGCCAGTGGAAGGGTGTCAACGACTTTGTGTACAAGGCCTCCCGGGGTAACGTGACCCATTATAACTTCTACTCCCTGGTCCATGATCCCATGACAACATGCGGGTGCTGTGAGTGTATTGCAGCCCTTCTTCCCGGGTGCAACGGGGTCATGACCGTTGGAAGAGACTACACGGGTGAGACCCCCTGCGGCATGAAGTTCACCACCCTTGCAGGTGTCATGGGCGGCGGGGCCGCTTCCCCGGGCTTTGTGGGCCATTCCAAGTACAACATAGGGCAGGGCAAGTTCATCCTGGGCGATGGAGGCCTGCTGCGCATGGTCTGGATGCCCAAGATGCTCAAGGAAGAGCTTAAGGACCGAATTGACAAGCGTGCTGCTGAGATGGGAGTGCCGGATCTTTACGACAAGATTGCCGATGAGACTATCGGAATCACCGAGGAAGAGATTCTTCCCTTCCTGGAAAAGGTGGGACATCCCGCCCTTAAGATGGATCCCATTGTATAGGGCGAGGGTTAATTTAAATTAATTTCAGGGCGCAGATAAGGCAGGGTACTGTGGTTTTCAGGATGTCTGTGTGATCTGCCCTGATCTGCGTCCACATAATTTCTTTTAGGAGTGCGATATGGGATTAACTGGAATTCAGATTTTTAAGTTGTTGCCTAAGACCAACTGCGCAGAGTGCGGGGTGCCCACTTGCCTGGCCTTTGCCATGAACCTGGCAGCCGGCAAGGCAGAGCTGGACAGCTGCCCGTACGTGTCTGATGAGGCCAGGGAGCAGCTGGCAGAGGCATCTGCCCCCCCCATAAGGCCCGTTGCCATTGGTGCCGGGACCCGGGCTTTCAAGGTGGGTGGCGAAACCGTAATGTTCAGACATGAAAAGACCTTTTACAATCCCACAGGCCTTGCGGCCATGGTTTCATCGGATATGGACGGGGCGGCCCTTGAAACCAAGCTGAAGGAGTGGAACGCCCTTCAGTATGAGAGGGTGGGTCTGAACCTCAGGCCCGAACTGGTGGCCCTGAAGGATGCTGGTGATGCCGCCGCTTTTGCCAGCATGGCAGAGAAGATAGCCAAGGAGTCGGAGTTCGGCCTGGTGCTCATGACCGACAGCGTGGACAGCATGAAGGGGGCGGTTGATGCCTGCGCCTTCAAGAAACCCCTTCTTTACGCGGCCACCGCCGCCAATGTTGAGGAGATGGGCAACCTCGCCAAAGAGACAGGACTTCCCCTCGCCGTTAAGGCGGAGGACCTGGACGAACTAATCGCCCTGAGCGATAAACTGACCGGCATGGGCCTGAAGGATCTGGTGCTGGATTCAGGGGCAAGGGAGATAAAGCAGCTCTTTCGCGACCAGGTGGCCATAAGGAGGGCCCCTCTCAAGGCCGCTAATAAGTCCCTCGGGTTTCCCACCATAACCTTTCCCTGTGAGATGGCAGGCAACCTGGACATGGAGACGGTTATCGCCTCCATGCTGATCGCCAAGTACGCCGGGATTGTGGTCCTGTCCGATTTCAAGGGCGAGAATCTGTTCCCGCTCCTTCTTGAAC
>DREN01000027.1 GCA_011051075.1 Deltaproteobacteria bacterium
GTCTCGCGACGATTCTTTTCCTAGGCATTAAAATTCTCCAAACGGCTTAATAAACAGATCTTCGCTATCATGCCATGCTTACAGGCTCTTCGGGCGCTTTGCGCCGTACTTGGAACGTCCCCGTCTCCGGTCGTCCGCTCCCATGGTGTCCATGGTTCCCCTGATAATATGGTACCTGACGCCCGGAAGGTCTTTCACTCTCCCACCCCTGATAAGTACCACGGAGTGTTCCTGAAGGTTATGTCCCATACCGGGAATATAGGATGTTACTTCAATTCCGTTCGTCAGCCGGACCCTCGCCACTTTCCGCAATGCGGAATTAGGTTTTTTGGGCGTGGAGGTATACACCCTCACACATACCCCCCTTTTCTGGGGTGCACCCTGCAAGGCGGGGGTCTTTACTTTTTTCTTTGCTTTTAAGCGACCTTTTCTCACCAGCTGATTAATGGTCGGCATGCATTTTTCTCCTCATCTGTTGCTTCTGTAACCCGAAATTCCTGAGCGCTGCTGCACTCACTTTCCTGAAACGCAAAAATTCTTTTTTCTATTTCTATTTTGATCTTTTGTCAAGCAATTTTATGCTTTCACCAGAAAAATAAGCCTCTTTTTTAACTCTGCCCGCTGATTTCCCTTTTCTCATGGTCAAACATCTATCAGGAGTTATTCCGCAACCCCGAGTACCTGGTTCCTGTATTCCTTGACGCCCGTTCCGGCCGGTACGAGGCGGCCCATGATGACATTTTCTTTCAGGCCTTTGCGATAGTCAATTTTCCCCGCCACACTGGCGTCAGATAAAACCTTGGTCGTCTCCTGGAATGATGCCGCGGAAATGAAGCTATCCGTACTCAGCGATGCCTTGGTAATCCCAAGCAAGAGGGGCTCTGCTGTTGCCGGCGTCCCTCCCTGTGCTGCGAGTCGCTGATTTTCCTCTTCAAACCGCCATTTTTCAACGTGCTCACCAAGCAGGAAGGGAGAGTCCCCAACACCGGTGACACGTACCTGCTGCAGCATCTGCCGCACAATGACCTCAATATGCTTGGCGTTGATCCTGACTCCCTGGAGCCGGTACACCTCCTGCACCTCATCGACCAGGTATCGCGCCAGCTCTTTAATACCCCTTATCCGCAGGATGTCATGGGGATTTACCGATCCATCCATCAGTGGTTCGCCAGCCCGCACATAGTCACCCTCGAGCACACTGACATGCTTGCCCTTACTGATGAAATAATCCACCGGATCACCCACGTCAGGGATAATGGTCATCTTTCTCTTGCCCTTGGTGTACTTTCCGAACGAGACCACTCCATCAATTTCGCTGATAATCGCCGTTTCTTTCGGCTTTCGTACTTCAAACAGCTCTGCGACCCTGGGGAGACCTCCTGTGATATCCTTGGTCTTGGTAGTTTCTCGGGGAATCTTGGCCAGGATGGTACCAGGACCGACTTCCTCCCCCTCATTCACCATAATAATGGCACCCACGGGGAGATGGTAACGTGCTTTCGCACGGGTGCTTCCCGGGATAGAGGCCGTCTTCCCCCCCTCATCTTTTATGGAGATCCGGGGCCGAATCTCCGCATCGCGGGATTCCACAATAACCCTGCTTATTTTCCCCGTAACCTTGTCTCTTTTTTCCTGCATTGTCCGTTCTTCAACAATGTCGCCGAATTTTACCACGCCACCCACCTCGGTCAGAATTGGGATGGTGAAGGGGTCCCACTCGGCAAGGACTTCTTCCCTCATGATTTTCTGCCCATCGGTTACCTTGAGCGTAGCCCCGTAAATGATGGGATATCGCTCAACCTCTCGGCCGCCCTTGCCAAGCACCGCGATCTCCCCATTGCGGTTCATGGCAATAGGGAACCCTTCAGCGCTTTCAACGGTTTTGAGGTTCATGAACTTGATTTTCCCGTTATTCCTGGCTTTAATAGTAGTCTGTTCCACCCGCTTGCTTGCGGTCCCCCCTATATGGAATGTCCGCATGGTAAGCTGGGTTCCCGGTTCTCCGATGGATTGTGCCGCAATAATCCCTATGGCCTCGCCGATATTGACCTCATGCCCGTGAGCCAGGTCTCGACCATAGCACTTCTTACATACCCCGTGCCTGGATTCACAGGTGAGAACAGAACGAATTCTTACCCTTTCCAGCCCGGCCTGCTCAATCTTTTCAACCTTTGCCTCGTCAATTTCTTCATTTGCCTTCACGAGCACTTCGCCGGTAATAGGATCAAAGACATCCTCCAGGGCCACGCGGCCCAGGATTCTCTCCCCCACGTGCTGGATTATTTCACCGCCCTCGGTGAGGGCGTCCACCCAGATACCGTCAATGGTACCACAATCTTCCTCCGTAATAATGGCATCCTGCGATACGTCAACCAGTCTTCGCGTGAGGTACCCTGAATTCGCGGTTTTCAAGGCTGTATCAGCCAGTCCCTTTCTGGCACCATGAGTAGAGATAAAATACTGGAGAACCGTTAACCCCTCCCTGAAATTGGAAGTAATCGGCGTCTCGATAATCTCACCCGACGGTTTGGCCATCAATCCGCGCATACCGGCCAACTGTCTCATCTGGTCTTTGCTTCCTCTGGACCCCGAATCCGACATCATATAAATGGGATTAAAACTGGGAACCTTTTTCTTCTTCTTTCCGGGGCCCTCCACTTCTTCAACCGCCATCTCCTTCATCATCTCGCCGGCCACATCTTCCGTTGACTGGGCCCAGATATCTACAACCTTATTGTATTTCTCACCATCCGTGATGAGCCCGCTCTTATATTGATCATCAATCTTCTTCACTTCCTTTTCAGCCCGCGCAAGAATAGCCTGCTTCTTGGAAGGGACCACCATGTCTTTCATGGAAATGGAGATGCCGGAAAGGGTAGCATATTTGTAGCCTACATCCTTGAGACGGTCAGCCAGGATGACTGTCGACTTGATTCCGGCATGCCGATATGACTCATTGATAAGGCCCCTCAGCTCCTTTTTGTTCATGACCCTATTAATCAATGCAAAAGGAACAGTTTTGGGCAACGCCTCGTACAGAAGTACTCTTCCCGTGGTCGTATCCGTAATTTTTCCATCTATCCTCACCTTAATGGCCGCATGGAGGTCCAATTCCCCTGCATCATGGGCAATCCTCACTTCATCAATACTGGAAAAAAGCCTGCCCTCGCCCTTAGAAAAAGGCCTCTCCCGGGTCATATAGTAGATACCGAGCACTATATCCTGGCTGGGCACAATAATCGGCTCCCCGTGTGCCGGGGACAGGATATTGTTGGTTGACATCATCAACACCCGGGCCTCGATCTGCGCTTCAATGGAAAGGGGCACGTGAACCGCCATCTGGTCCCCGTCAAAGTCCGCGTTAAATGCGGTACACACCAACGGGTGCAGCTGAATAGCTTTTCCCTCTATAAGGATGGGCTCAAATGCCTGGATACCAAGCCGGTGAAGCGTAGGTGCCCTGTTCAGCAGGATACAGTATTCTTTTACCACTTCGTCAAGGGCATCCCATACCTCGGCCGTTTCCCGCTCCACCATTTTTTTTGCGCTTTTAATGGTGGTAACCAGGCCCTTTTCGTCCAGCTTGTTGTAGACAAAGGGTTTGAACAGCTCCAGGGCCATCTTCTTGGGAAGGCCACACTGGTGCAGTCGAAGATCGGGACCCACGACAATGACCGAACGGCCGGAATAATCCACCCGTTTTCCCAGGAGATTCTGGCGAAACCGTCCCTGCTTTCCCTTCAACATATCACTCAAGGACTTGAACGGCCGCTTGTTCGCGCCGGTGACCACTTTGCCCCGTCTGCCGTTGTCAAAAAGCACATCAACAGCTTCCTGGAGCATCCTCTTTTCATTTCTGACAATAATATCCGGCGCGTTCAGTTCCAAAAGCCTTTTGAGCCTGTTGTTCCGATTGATCACCCTGCGGTAGAGATCGTTCAGGTCGGAGGTGGCGAAACGTCCGCCGTCAAGGGGGACGAGGGGCCGCAGTTCCGGGGGGAGCACCGGGATAACCTCCAGAATGGTCCATTCCGGTTTGTTTTTGGATTCCTTGAATGCATCGATGACCTTCAACCGTTTTGTAAGCTTTTTCCGCTTTGCCTCGGATTTGGTACTCATCATCTCGGCCCTGAGGGTCGATGACAATTCTTCCAGGTCAAGTTCGCCGAGCATGCGCTTAATGGCTTCCGCGCCACTTCCCGCTTCAAAGCGTTCCCCGTACTCTTCCTTGGCCCGGTACAATTGTTCATCAGAAAGGAGGCTGCCCTTTACAAGGGGCGTGTCCTTTGGATCCATCACAATATAATTTTCAAAATAAAGGACACGTTCCAGGTCCTTCAAGGTCAAGTCGAGCAGATTTCCCACCTTGGAAGGGAGACATTTCAAGAA
>DREN01000162.1 GCA_011051075.1 Deltaproteobacteria bacterium
AAACCCTAGTTAAGTGCGCCGCTGACCTTCGACCCCAGTTAAACCGAAAATGAGGTTTAACGGGATAAACAAAAATCGGGAATTTGCGACCTCTAAAGCGGGATCACAGGAAACATGTTTGAGCACTTATTCAATCCAATTGCTTTTGGCAAGGTAACATTACCCAACCGCATCTGTTTCCTGGTGCATCGTACCAACTTTGCCCAAGGGGGCCGTCTGAACGACCGTCACGTGGCCTACTACCGACGGCGCGCCCGGGGCGGGTGTGGTCTGGTTATAGTCGGTGATCTTTCTATCCACCCCAATGACCGGCCCTGGGAAGCCATGATAGAGGCGTACAACCCGCAGGTAGTTCAGGATTATCAGCAACTCACCGGGGCAGTGCATGAATTTGAGTGTGCTGTTTTCGCGCAGCTCAATTATTACGGCTTTCAGAGCAGCGGGGCCATAACGCGCCATGCCGTGTGGGGCCCCTCGGCTGTGGCCGATATAGCCTTTGGGGAGACGGCAAAGTCCATGGAAGCGGAAGACATGGCCGTGGTGACAGAGGCTTTTTCCCTTGCCGCGGGCCTGGCCAGGGAGGGGGGCTTTGACGGAATCGAGATCGACATGGGCCACGAGTCCCTGCTCAGGCAGTTCCTTTCGCCCCTGAGCAACCTGAGACAGGATGAGTACGGGGGGAGTGTTGAGAACAGGATGCGCCTGGCCCTGGAGGTGATTGACGGGGTCAGGAGGTCGGTGGGTGAGGATTTTAGCGTGGGTATCCGTCTGTGCGGGGATGAGATGTTCTGGGGCGCCATTACCACGGCAGAATCCCGGGAGTTCGCAAGGGCCTTTGAAGGTACCGGCAAGGTTGATTTTATTAACGTATGCGTGGGCACCTACTACAACCTCTACCTCTTCATGGCCTCCATGCACACGGCCGCCGGTTTTACCTTGGGGACGGTGGAACAGATCAAAAGGGCCGTGGATATACCGGTCATTGCCGGCCACCAGATAGATATCCCCTGGATGGCAGAGGATATCCTGGCGAAGAAACAGGCCCACGCCGTGGGTGTGATCCGCAGCCTGATCTGCGATCCGGACTGGCCGGAAAAGGCCCGCAGGGGAGAGGTCGATGATATCCGGTACTGCGTCAGGGACAATCAGGGCTGTATCGGCCGCATAAACCAGTCAAAAACCCTTGGTTGCATCCAGAACCCGTCAGTCGGATATGAAGATCTCGGACCAAAAGTCTCCAATCAATCATCCCCGCTAAAGACGGGATCTTCGACAATCATCAACCATCCCCGCCCGGAATCTGGTCAAGGAGGGGCTTCCGTTTTGCTCCAACAATCATCGATCCCAAAGCGTGTCATGGTCATAGGCGCAGGTCCTGCCGGCCTTGAGGCGGCCAGGGCGGCCAGGGAGCGGGGCCATGAGGTCATGGTCTATGAGAGGGAAGATGTGGTGGGAGGCCAGGTCAATCTGGCGGCCAAGGGGGCCGGCCGGGAGGGGATGGCGCAGATCATCCGCTATCTGCGTGGTGCCCTTGAAAGATTTGGGGTCCCAGTCTTGACCGGGGTTGATGTGACAGAGGATCTTGTCCTTGAGAGGGATCCGGAGGTGGTGATCGTGGCAACGGGTTCAAGGCCCGATACAAGACCGGTCCCGGGAGAGTACAGCCCTCCCCGGGTTCTCACTGTGCGGGAAGTGATTGAAGGGAGACTCCCCGTGGGAGACAAGGTGCTGTTTATCGATGAAAGCGGCGGGCATTGTGCCACGGCAACGGCTGAGCTGCTGGCCGATCAGGGGAAGAGGGTGGATATGATCACATCCGCCCTTTTCGTGGGGGTGGAACTGGCCCCCGTGGGGGATTTCTACCTTACCAGGCAGCGTCTCCTCCAAAAGGGTGTAACCTTCACCTGCGATGTGAGGGTGGATGAGATTGATGATTCAACGGTGAGGGCCCGGGACATATACACGAATGAACCGGTGCTCTTTGAAGGTTACCATACCGTGGTGATAGATATGGGAAGAAGGGCCAATGATAGGCTTTACCATGAGTTGAAGGGCAGGGTAAGGGAGCTTTACAGGGCCGGGGACTGTGTGGCCCCAAGGGGGATAGATATGGCCGTTTTTGAAGGACGCAGGGTGGGAGAGGGACTGTGAGCGAGTATCGATACCTTTTTTCTCCCATCAAGATCGGCTCCGTGGTCATACCCAACCGGATCAACTTTGCAGCCCACCTGACCAATCTGTCGGAAAACCATCAGATCAGCGAACGTCACATCTACTACTATCGGGAACGGGCAAAGGGTGGCTGCGGTCTGATCACCACCGAGGAGTTGACCGTTCACCCGTCGGATCTTGCCTATGCCAAACTGGTAGACGCCTTTGTTCCCGAGGTCATACCCGGGTTTCTGAAACTCACCCGTGCCATACACGAGTACGATACCAGGATATTCGCCCAACTGAATCATAACGGGATGCAGGCCGATGGAAAGATATCCCGGCTCCCGGTCTGGGGTCCCTCTCCGGGCGCTGATCCCCTCTTTCGTGAGACGTGCAAGGAGATGGAGATCGAGGATATCGAGGAGTGTATCGCCTATTTCGCAAAAAGCGCTCTGCACGTTAAGGAAGGCGGATTCGACGGCATAGAGCTCCAGTTGGGCCACAGCTCCCTTATCAGGCAGTTTCTGTCTCCGGCCACCAACTTGAGGGAAGACGAGTACGGTGGGAGTTTTGAAAAACGCCTGCGGTTCTGCCTGGAGGTGATCCAGGCGGTCAGACAGGCGGTGGGACCTGATTTCACCCTCGGTATCCGCCTGAACGCAGATGAGATGCACCCAAAAGGGGGACTCACCCTGAAGGACGCAAAAAGAATCGCCGCCCGTCTGGAATCAACGGGTAGTCTGGACTTTATGGACCTGAGCCTGGGGACCTTTCATAACCTCTACCTTGTTGAAGGCTCCATGCACACCCCCCTGGCCTACACGGTCCCCCTGTCCGTGGGTATCCGGTCTGTGGTGGATCTCCCCGTTTACTGCACCAACAGAATTAATGATCCTCACTTGGCGGAAAAGATCTTAGAGAACGGACAGGGAGATATGATAAACATGGTCCGGGCCCTCATCGCCGATCCTGAGCTGCCCAACAAGGCCAGGGAGGGACGGGACGACGATATCAGGCAATGCATCGCCTGTAACCAGGGCTGTATCGGCAGGATGGGGTTAGGCTATAACATAGGCTGCATGCAGACACCGGCCGCGGGAAACGAAAAGGAACTGGGAATCGGCACTATCAGGCCGTGTGAGCGTCCGAAAAAGGTGGTGGTTGTGGGCGCGGGACCTGCCGGCCTTGAGGCTGCCAGGGTGGCGGCCCTGAGAAAACACAGGGTGATCATCTTTGAAAAGAAGGAGGTGGTAGGCGGGCAGAACATACTGGCCGGAAGGGTGGCGGGCAGGCAGGAGATAACCGGGGTGACCAGGTGGCTCTCCAATCAGGTGAGCAAGCTCCATATCGATGTGAGGCTGGGGGTGGACGCGGATGAAGAGATGATACTGGGGGAAAATCCAGACGCGGTAATCGTTGCCACCGGCTCTGTTCCAAAGGAGAGGCCTTTTCCCGGGGAGTACTCCTCTCCACAGGTGGTGAACACCTGGCAGGTCCTCACAGGAGAGGTGGAGGCAGGTGACAAGGTATTGTTCATCGACCTTGAGGGCCATCATCAGGGCACGGGCACGGCCGAGTTCCTGGCTGATCAGGGAAAGAGGGTGCACGTGCTGGTCCCTGCCTTGTTTCAGGGCGCGGCCTTGGGTCCCCTTCAGGACCTGTTCCTTGCCAGGCAGCGTCTCGCCAAAAAGGGGGTTACCTGCACCCCGGACATCGCGGTCCTTGAGATCCAGGGAACCCTGGTCAAGGGCCTCAACGTCTACTCCAACGAGATGATCGACTTTGACGGGTACGATACGGTTGTTCTGGCCGCCGGGAACGTGGCTGATGACGGGCTTTACTTTGCCCTCAAGGGAAAGGTGAAGGAACTGTACCGCATAGGTGATTGCGTGGCCCCCAGGAAGACCGATATGGCCATTGTGGAGGGGAACAGGGTGGGAAGGCTACTATAGGGATTGATGATTGATGATTGACGATTGAACGGATGGAGGGAGTGCTGGGATCCTGGGATTGGGGGATGGTTGGATGAATGGATGGCTGGATGGAATTGCTGATTGAAGCTTGGTCAGATGTTTGAATAGTCTGCGGTAATCTGCGAAATCTGCGGATGGGATTTGACGAATGACGAATGATTCTGCCTTTGCGCGGGATAAAGGTGTTTTGTAAGACCCTCAGGGTTGAAGATCGAAAGGGTGGAAGATGAAGAGGGAGAAACCGTGAACAGTGA
>DREN01000392.1 GCA_011051075.1 Deltaproteobacteria bacterium
ACCGTAATTGGCCCTTCTTGGGATACAAGAAGTTAGTTTGCTCAAATGCTCAAATGATTAAATGGATTAATCACCATAATGCCAGGTGTCATCGTTGAATCCGATGAGCTTATTGCTATCTATTGATATTTCCTATTTGAAATATTGGTTATTCTAATGTAGAAGTTATCAAGGATCTCATTAAGAAGTCTATGGCAGTCCCTCAGGAGAATCCAGGCGTCATTCAAATGCATAAGAGAAAGTCTTTCGCAAATGATCCCTTTGTGGCGAAACTGTCCCATGTTTACGCCTTCCTTCACACCCTTACAGATTTCCCGTCAGATGAGCTCGTAACTCCTTTGACCCGCTCATTCATACAGTCCCTGTTGGCCGAACTGAGTCATCAGGGCCTGAATATTCCTGATCCCTTTATCCTCTTTCCCAATTTATCTTTCTCCGAACTTGCCCAGGCCTATACCGGGCTCTTTATTTCTGCCGTGCCCAGGGTGCCTGCACCCCCCTATGCCTCTATCTACTCGGGTGGAGACAGCTCTCTCTGCGGTCGTGGTCTCGCCGAGGCCGAGGCCTTTTATCGGTCAGTAGGTTTCTATCCATGCTGTGGGGATGAACCGGCTGATCACCTCGCATGCGAGCTGGCATTTCTGGCTCACCTTGCGGCCAAAGAGGCATGGGATGTGGAACAGGACTTTTTAAAACGTCATTTTCGGCCCTGGTTCAGGGTATTTCGGGGCCGTCTTGGCAGAGCAGATCCCCATCCTTTTTATTCAATGACTATGGATCTGGTCAATTTTTTCACAATGCCAGAGACACAGCCAGAAAGTTATAGGTAAACAACAAGCAGAACAAACGACAGGTAAAAGAGAGGTTAAAAATGAAGCTGACGCGCAGACACTTTTTACAGAATGCAGGGATAGCCGCAGCAGCCGTTGCGACCTGGAAGATACCAAAAGGGGTCATGGCGAGCCCTGTGCCCGCAGGCACAGTGGCCACTACTGGTGGTCTCCCGGGCAGTTTGGGGGCCAAGGAGGTTCCTTCAGTATGCGAGATGTGCTTCTGGCGCTGCCCCATAGTGGGCAAGGTCAAGGATGGAAAGATCGTAAAGATCGAGGGCAATCCGAAGAGCCCTACAAACGGCCATCGAGTCTGCGCCAGAGGCAACTCCGGCATCCAGCTCATATATGATCCTGATCGTCTAAAATACCCTATGAAACGGGTAGGCGCGAGGGGCGAGGGGAAATGGGCCAGGATCTCCTGGAACGAGGCCCTGGATGAGATCACCCACAACATAAAGAAGGTCAGAGACAAGTATGGTCCCAGCTCCCTGGCCATGTTTGATCATGGGGCATCAGCCGAGTTTTACCGGGAGATCTTCAAGGGGCTGGGGACGGAGAACTATTCCAATGAACCCGCCTTCTTCCAGTGTATGGGAGCGGTATCGCTCGCCTATCTGGTCACCTATGGTTACAAGATAGCCGAGCGCGTGGACATGGCCAACGCCAAGGCGATGGTCTTCTTCGGTACACATCTCGGCGAGAACATCCATTTATCCCATGTGAGGGAGTATATAGCCGGTCTCCAAAACGGGGCCAAGCTCGTTGTGGTGGACCCGCGCTTTTCTGCCCCCGCGGGCAAGGCCGATCTCTGGCTTCCCATTCGTCCCGGGACGGATACCGCCCTGCTGCTGGCCTGGATCAACTACGTCATTCAGAACGGCCTCTATGACAAGGACTTCGTGCAGCGAAACTGCGAGGGATTTGATGAGCTCAAGGAGGCCGTCAAGGGTTACAGCCTGGGGTGGGCTGCAAGGATCTGTGATCTGAAGCTCGATGACATCAGGAGGGGTATTGAGATGCTTGCGGCATCAAGGCCTCATGTTACGGTCCACCCCGGCCGGCATTCCGCCTGGTACGGCCGTGGGGACGTGCAGCGTCACCGGGCCATGGCCATCCTTACGGCCCTCTTCGGGGCTGTTGGTGTCCCCGGAGGCCTATACTTCCCTACTCCTTTTAACCTGGAAGAAAGCGACTGTCTGGAATGCGAAGAGCCGGAAGATGTGGAAGAGCCAGAGACGTCCATTAAGGAGAAATATCCCTTTACTGGTTACTTCGGGAGCCCTACGGCCGAGATCATAAAGGCCACCCGCACCGGGGAGCCCTATCCGGTGAAGCTCTGGGGCATATGTGGTGTAAACATCCTGCAGACGATACCTAACCCCTATGAGACCATGGAGGCAATAAAGAAGCTCGATTTTATATTCTCAATAGAGATCCTTCCTACCGAGCCTGCGATCTGGTCCGACATCATTCTCCCAGAGGCGAACTATCTCGAACGTTACGACAGGGTTTACGCCAACCATGACCTGACACCCTATGTGACTGTTCGCCAGCCGGTCATGAAGCCCATGTTTGAGGCGAAGCCGCCGTTCTGGATTGCCAAGGAACTGGCCAAACGCCTGGATCTGGACTGCTTTACCTGTGAGCGAGAGGAAGAATACCTCGATGAGCAGCTAGAGGCTATGGGTCTCTCTCTTGCCAAACTCAATAAAGAAGGGGGCCTGGTAACCTTGAAGGGCAACCCCTATCGTGATCCAGGCAAGGCCATAAAAGTCGATACAGAGTCGGGCAAGATAGAGCTCTTCTCAAGCGCTTTTGATGATGAGGACATGGACCCGATTCCCAAGTTTGAGCCCACGCCGGCCCCTCCCAAAGGCTATGCCCGCCTGGTCTATGGCCGCGTCCCGATGCACACCTTCAGCCGGACAATGAACAATCTCTGGCTGAGCAATGAGTGCCCTGAAGGCAAGCTCTGGCTGAACGACGAGGTGGCAAAGAAAATGGGTGTCAAGGATGGGGATGAGGTTATTATCGAGAATCAGGACGCCTACCGTTCCAATCCGGTCAAGTTGATGGTGACCCCTGGAATCCGCCATGATATAGTCTATCTCCCACATGGTTTCGGGAGCCGGTCTCCTCTCCTTACCAAGACATACAAGCATGGGGCCAGTGACCAGTTCCTGATCACTCGATATGAGCAGGACCCCTTCTTCGGGGGCTCCAGTCACCGGACTGACTTCGTAAGGCTGATAAAGGACGGCAAGACCTTAGACGTCCCGGAGCTCAGGCCAATTCCGTCAGAAATCCCGCGCTTTGAGATAAAGATGGCTTCTTAGGAGGTGAGAGATGAATCAATATGCCATGGTCATAGATCTGGACCGCTGTGTCGGTTGTCACGCCTGCGCCCTAGCCTGCCGGGCGGAGTGGAATATTCCTGTCCCCTACCACCGCAACTGGGTTAGAGAGCTTGGACCGGATAAGACCCCTGAAGGACTTTCATTCACCTTCTTCCCGGGACTGTGCAACCACTGTGACCACCCTGTCTGTGTCGATGTCTGCCCTGCAGACCCGGTGGAGAAGGAGTTCCGCGATCCCAAAACCGGAAAGAGCATGAAGATGACCGTTAAGGCTACCTTCAAAGACCCCTTTAGCGGCATCGTACTTATCGATAAGGAGCGCTGCCTCGGATGCGGGGCCTGTGTTGAGGCCTGTCCCTATGGAGCGAGATACCTTAATGAAAATCTTGATGATCCCAAGGCCGACAAGTGCACCTTCTGTGTAGAGCGTTTAGAGCACGGGGAGGTCCCTGCCTGTGTCAAGAGCTGTATCGTCGATGCCCGTATCTTTGGGAATCTTTCAGATAAGAACTCAGAGGTCTACAGGCTGGTACACAAGAAGGGCGCAAAGCGGCTGACCTCGAAAGAGGTCGATATAGGCCCCAATGTCTATTACATCGGGAAAAAGAAGGACCTGTACCTGCTTTCCGAAAGGTGCACCCCCCACGAGAGGACCTGGGAGGAGGTCAGGGCGCCAGGCAGGAGAGACCTGCTCCTTGCGGCCCTGAAACACGTGCGGAGCAATGTCTGACCACTTTTTTCGCTTCTACCTGCCTTGAAGTGGTTTGCCTTTTTCGGGTTTCAAAGCTTACTCATTGCAGACCGGAGAGGCACTGCAATTCGGCTCGCGATCGAAACCCTGCAAAGGGCAAACCGCTTCTGCGGCAAGGCACAGATGTTATACTGCAAAAAGCCCTGAAATATGATTCTGTTCAAGGGTGAACCCGTTGGGCGTTACCTGATTAACGTAATGCCTTGATTTTTCAAAACTAAATACTAATGGCCAACAGCTAACCTAGGTTCTACCTGGTTGCTTGTCTCTGAGAAAGATTAAACATCGATTTTCACAAGGCCATCAGCGTCACAAGCTGACAGGTCCAACCTAAACAGGACCAAAAACACCATCCGTGAAGAAAAACGGGTATGATTGCCCGAAATTGACAGGAAAAAGGGCACAGTTTTCCTGTTAAAGGAATCGTCTATCAAC
>DREN01000335.1 GCA_011051075.1 Deltaproteobacteria bacterium
CGGGCTCCTTTAAGGTAACGATCCGAAAAAAGGCCCGATACGTTGAAGAGGACAAGTGTACCGGGTGCGGGGCGTGCAGTGAGACATGCCCCACAATCGTCCCCGATGCGTACGAGGAAGGCCTTGGCACAAGGAAGGCCATTTACCCCCTATTCGCCCAGGGAATCCCGTCCACACGGACTATTGACCCGGACTACTGCCGCCAGTTGAACGGGAAAAAATGCGGGATCTGCGCCAAGACCTGCCAGGCTGATGCCATCAATTTTGATCAGAAGGATCAGATCCTGGAATTTGACGTGGCCTCCATTATTGTGGCGGCGGGGTATGATGTCTTTGACCCCTCCCGGATTCCGGAATACCGGTTCCAGGAAATACCCAATGTGGTGACCGCCATCCAGTTTGAGAGGCTCCTGAGTGCCAGCGGTCCGACAGGCGGACACGTGGACAGGCCCTCGGACCTGGCCGTTGAGGCGGAAATCCAGGCCCTTGAAAAGAAGGCAAAGAAATCCGCCAAAACCCTGGCACGTTTCGAGGAAAAACACGGCGAAAATTCAAAGACCTTCTACGGAAAATTCCAGTCCGGGGACTACGATGATGACGATCACAAAAAATGGGCTGAAAAATATGAGGCCCACCTGGCCATCGTGGAACCCTTGGAGGAAATGAAGAAAAAGGCCGAGACCTTCGCCCCCGCAAGGAAGCTTGCCTTCATCCAGTGCGTGGGATCACGGGATTTCCGCTTTTATCCCTTCTGCTCCGGATATTGCTGTATGCACTCCATCAAGGAGGCGATCATTGCCAACGAGCACGAACCAGAGACCACGTCCACTATCTTCGGGATGGATATCCGCGCGGTTGGAAAAGGGTTCGAGGAATACAAGATCCGGGGTGGAAACAACTCCGGAATCACGTATGTCCGGGGAAGGGTCGCTGAAATCACCGAGGGACCCAATCACAACCCGGTGGTGATCTATGAAGACACGAAGGAAAGGAAGGTGAAGGCCGAGGAGTTTGAGATGGTGATCCTGGCCACTGCCTGTGCACCGTCAAAAGGGATCGTCGATCTTTCAAGAATTGTGGGTTTCGAGCTTGATGACTACCAGTTCGTGAAAACAAGTTCCCTTTCGCCGGTGGATACAACCACCCCGGGAATTTTTGTGTGCGGGTGTGCCGAATCACCCATGGATGTTCCTGAATCCGTGGCACAGGCCTCAAGCGCCGCGGAACGTGCCGCTGAAATCGCCTTTCAAGAGGACCTAGAAAAGGAGAAAGCCGTTGCCTGAGAACAATGATCAAGACGTCAGGATTGGGGTATTCATCTGCCACTGCGGGTCCAATATTGCGGGGTATCTCGAAATGGAAGAACTCGAGGAATTCGCCAAGACCCTGCCCAACGTGACCTTTGTGCAGAGGAACCTTTATACCTGCTCGGAGACAGGAATCAATGAAATAAAAAAAGGGATAAAGGAGCAGAATCTCAACAGGGTCGTTGTGGCGTCCTGTACGCCCAGGACCCATGAGCCCCTTTTCAGAAGCTCCTGTGCTGAAGCCGGCATGAACCCTTATCTCTTTGAAATGACGAACATCAGGGACCAGTGCTCCTGGGTGCACATGCACCAAAAAGAAGCCGGTACTGAAAAGGCCAAGGACCTGATTCGCATGGGCGTTGCCAAAGCGGCCCTGCTGGAGCCCAAGGAACCTATCATGTCGGAAGTCTGTCCCCGGGGGCTGGTGATTGGAGGGGGTATTGCCGGAATGGGCGCTGCATTGAGCCTGGCGAACCGGGGATACGAAGTGGTCCTTGTGGAACGGCAGGAAAAACTGGGTGGCATGCTCAACAAGCTCAACAAGCTGGGACCGGGCATGACCAGTGCGGAAGAATTCGCCCTTGAAAAGATCAAGGCGGTCACCGACCACCCCAAGATCACCGTCTTCACCAAGGCAAGAGTGAAGCAGGTGGAAGGCTTTATCGGGAAATACAAGGTAGATGTGGAGACTGAAACGGGCGTCAAGAATATAGACATCGGCGTCATCGTGGTTGCCACCGGCGCCACCTCCTTTGTCCCCACGGGCATGTACGGCTATGACGGGGAAAAAGTCATTACCCAGCTTGAACTGGAGGGCCTTCTCAAGAAGGGCCTTGATTCCAGCGTGAAAAACGTCGTCATGATTCAGTGCGTGGGTGCCCGGAATGAGGAAAGACCCTACTGCTCAAGAATCTGCTGCCAGACGGCTGTCAAGAACGCCATGCTGATCAGGGATGAAGTTCCCGATGCGAGGGTTTCTATCCTCTACCGAGACATGCAGATGTACGGCGTTGAAAATGAGGAAATGTTCCGAGACTCTAAAGCCAAGGGTGTGCGCTACATCAATTATGATCCAGCGTCCCCGCCTGAAGTGGGCCCTGAAGGCGTCAAAGTGCACCATGCCCTCCTGGGAAGGGATATGGATCTCCCCGCGGACCTGGTGGTGCTCTCCACTCCCCTGGTTTCCAATGAGGATGCACACGAAACTTCACAGCTCCTCAGAGTCCCCGTGGATGACAATGGCTTTTTCCTGGAGGCGCACGTAAAACTGCGGCCACTGGATTTTGCCACGGACGGGGTTTTCCTCTGCGGCAGCGCACGCTTTCCCGCCAACGTCCGGGAGACGGTAGCCCAGGGGCTCGGTGCGGCTTCCCGTGCCTCCATACCGCTTTCCAAGGGCTCAGTAGTGGTGGAACCTATCATCTCCGTACTGGCCAATGAAGATGCCTGCAGGGGTTGCGGTCTTTGTGTCGCCCTCTGCCCCTATGGCGCCCTTGAAATACAGCACACTGAAAAAGGACGAAAAGTCCATGTCATTGATGTGGCATGCAAAGGATGTGGCGTATGTGCTGCCACCTGTTACCAGCATGCCCTGACCATCAACTCCTTTACCGACCAGCAGCTAACCGCCGAACTTGATGCATACCTGGGCGGTTAAGTGATGGAGCACCAGGAGTTCGAACAGGCAATTAATTTACGATGAAACGCACGAAAGACAGAAGCAACAAACAACAAGCGATATGCAACAATCCTTAAAGGAGGTTCCCATTGGCTGAATTCGTTCCCAAGATTCTGACCTTTTGCTGTACGTGGTGAGGATACTCGGCCGCTGATCTAGCTGGAGTTTCCAGACTACAATATACCCCCGATATCAAGATAGTACGGCTCATGTGTACCGGCAGGCTGGACCCTGCCCTTATTGCCAAGGCCTTCAAGAAAGGGCTTGACGGCCTCGTGGTGGTCGGCTGTTACTTTGGAGACTGCCATTACATCAGTGGAAATCATCAGGCCCAGGCCAGGATAAACATGACGAAAAAGCTCCTGAGGCACATCGGTGTCAACGAGAAGCGCCTGGCTTTCAGACAGTGTTCGTCCGGTGAGGCATCTGTTTTTGTAGAGATTGTCTCTGAATTCGATGCCACGATCAAAGAACTCGGTCCCATCGGCCAGGGAAGTGACCGGCTGAACGCGCCCGAGATCTTCAAAAAGCTGGAGGTGGCCGAGGCAGTCCTTGCCGGCGAAAAATTCCGGTGGGTCATTGGAAAGAGGACCCCGTTTCTTACCACAGGCAATATGTACGGCGAGATTTTTACTGAACATGAGTTCGGCCGTGCCATGGATATGATCATTGTTGAGGAAACAGAGGTTCAGGAGATTCTTCTCAAGTTAAGAGAAGGAGCACAATCGGTAAAAGACCTGGCAGCGGCCCTGGCGATTCCTGCTGAAAGGGTGTTCCGATATATGACTGCTCTCAAACGGAAGGGAATGGTAGCAGTGGAGGGAATTTCCGAACGCTCACCCCTGTTTCAACTAGCTCCCCAAGAGGTACAATAAAGTGGAAAACAAGAGTGTATTAATCATCGGAGGCGGCCTGCAAGGGATCCAGGCTGCGCTTGAAAAAGCCGAGTCAGGTGCAGAGGTTACCCTCGTCGAAAAATTTCCCTCCCTGGGCGCAGAAAGAATACCAAGGGATCGGATCATAGACCCGGAAAAGGCGTTTTTGAACCCCGCCCTGGACAGGGTCCGAGATCATGAGAAGGTCACTATCCTTCCTTACAGCGATCTCAAGAAAATCAGGAAGGATGAGGGAAAAGTCCAGGCTCACATCCTGAAACACAGCCTGCGCGTAGACAACTCCAAGTGTAATGACTGTAAGGCCTGCATACGGGTTTGCCCCGTAAATATGTATGATGATTTTAATGAAGGCCTTGGTTTCAGAACCGCGGTTGACTACTTCAATCCCGGGACCGGCGTATACAACATATTCAAGGAAGACCAGCCCGTGTGCCAGAGGACCTGCCCGGCCCACCTGGACATCAGGACCTACGTGGCC
>DREN01000140.1 GCA_011051075.1 Deltaproteobacteria bacterium
AGGAACCGGTGACTATACTGAATTGGGATATTCATGGAGCAAGCCCTTTTTTGCAAGACTCCGAACCGCTGCCGACACGGTGAAGGAGGTTGTGATCCTTTCCGGGGGGTACGATCCTCTTGAGGACGGATACCCTGAAGTGTTTGATGATACAGACAGTGATGGCGTGCATGACTCCGGCGAAAGCTTTACGGATACGGGCGGCGGAACCAGCGGCAGTTATGACAAGTATAATCCCGGGAAGGACACCATGGGGAGGGGGATTTTCGTGGTTGATCTCAGTGACGGGAGTCTCCTTTTCAAGGCGGTATATGGTGATGCAGACAACGACGAGGATGAGTCAGAGGACGTAACCACCGGCATCAACCAGCAGTACTGCAAGATGAAGTACTGTTTTCCCGCGGACATCTCGGTCATCCCTTTCTCGGAGAGCAAAATCGTCATGTACGGAGCTGACATTTACGGTCAGATCTGGAAGATTACATACGATTATTACAGTGATCTCTCCCACACCTACTCGGATGTCGACTCCACCAAGTGGCAGGTGAAAAGGATTTTTGCTGCGAATCCCGGGTCTGATCTGGTCACTGGAGATACCGACATAGTACATGCAGCACTGAACACTTCAGATACGGGAAGAAAAACGTTCTATTCTCCTGACGTGTCTTACTACGGGAATGCCTGGACTTCCAAGCCGGTCCTCTATTTCGGTACCGGGGACCGCGCACATCCGCGCTACGCCATGATCTCGAACCGGTTCTATGTGGTTGCTGATCACAACGGGCTCACCCGGGAAACAGATCTCCTGAATCTTACGTGTGACGAGTTGGATGAACAGGCCGATTCCAACGGGGATGGGGCAGTCAACAGCCTGGACACCACGAAGAAGGAGAATTTGATCCAAGTTTTGAAGGACGAATCCATCTGCAGGGGGTTTTACCGGGTGCTTGACGCCCAGGGAGCCTGCGTGGACGAAACCGAAAATGACCATACCGGGGAAAAAATCCTGAGTCAGCCGACGGTTTTTTTCAAAAACGTCTATTTTACCTCCTACCAGCCGGTGTTCGATGACCCGTGCAATCCCAACGGCAATGCATATATCTATGCCTTGGACTATTCGTGGGGAAAATCGGTCTTTAACTACCACGATGAGGGGGAAGGGAACCCGACCGTCCGGAACATTATGGATACCTATCTGAAACTGCAGAACAGCTCCATCCCCTCGGGAGTTCGCGTGGTGACCAGGGGCGGGCATGCAGCCGGCCTCATCAGTGCGGGGGGCGCTGTCAGCGGTGTGGGTGAAGACCAGGGCACCAATATCCCGGGTCCTCCCGGTGGGGTCTCCCAGATATTGTGGGAAACACGCTAATAGAACATTAAAAATGGAGTCAAGCCATGAAAAAAAACAGTCCTAGAAAAACAACACTGTTCCTTCTCACACTGGCCATTTGCGCCTTCCTCCTTGGCACAGCAAATCTGTCCGCGGCAGAGGAGCCGGCTTTCCACATGGTCACCGGGCAGGTGACCGGCCTGCAGGGCACGGTGATTACTCTTGACGGGAAAGGGCTATATTATCCCATATCAGAGATATATCTTCCCTCATGGGTCAAGGAAGGAGAAAGTGCAAGCTTGCTTTACGTGAGCAAGGGGTATATAAAGTACTACTATGAAATCGTTCAGCCGGGGCAGAAGTTTACGACCCTGGATGACCGTTCAACCGGGGAAAAGGCCACCAGATAATATAGATATATAGATATGGTGGAATGATAATGAGACAGCGCACATTTTTGATTACCTTCATGGTTGTGATGCTCCTGCCGGTGTTGTGGGCACCGGCAGCATTCGCCGATCAGGCCGATGATCTGTTCCAGAAAGGGACCGAGTACCTGCGGGAGGGAAATCTGGCTGAGGCCATCCAGGCGTTCACGGATGTGCTTGCCATCAACAGCAAACACGCTGATGCGTACAATAACAGGGGGCTGGCTTATTACGAACAGGGACAGTACGCCCCGGCGGAAGCTGATTTCGCGAACGCCATCAAGTACGACCCCACGGATGAGAAAGCCAATAACAACCTGGCCCTTGTTTATTATGTCCAGGGCCAGTATGATCAGGCTGAAATTTATTACAACAAGGCCCTATCGTTCAGTGCTGAAGAGAAGCCTTATTATGCAGACGTGTATAACAACCTCGGCGTTATCTACGCCAAAAAGGACAAATTTCAGGATGCATTGACAGCTTATAACAACGCCATCAGGGTGACCGAGACAAAGAACCTTGGGTACACAGATGCCTACTACAACAGGGGCAATCTCTATTACAACGAGGGAAAATTTGACGCGGCAATCGTGGACTACACGAAAACCATTGATTTTTACGAAGGGTCCGTAGACAGGACCTCTTACGCTGCTGACGCCCATTACAACCGCGGCTTATGTTATTACAACAAGAAACTCTACGACCAGGCACTAGCGGATTATGACAGCGCTATTGCCATCCGACCCGACTTCAAGTGGGCCCATTACAGCAAGGGCTATACGCTGTTTATGCAGGGCGGGTATGATCAGGCTCTGGCATCCTTCCAGCAGGCCATTTCCATTGATCCCAATTTTGATTACGCCCACTTTGGACTGGGCCTGGTCTACCAGAGAAAAGGGGACCAGAAAAACTGCATTTCAAGCCTCCAAACCAGTTGTGATCTTGGAAATACCAGCGCCTGCAACGCCCTCAAGGAACTCGGGGCGCGGTAGGACTGATTGGCCAGAATGTCTGGCCAAAGCCATTCCCCCATGCTATATTCCTTTCCATGAAAATCCCACGAAAAGGCGACTCGCTTGAGCTTGATATCCACAAAATGGCCTATGGAGGCCAGGGCCTCGCACGCATTGATAACTTTGTGATCTTTGTTCGGGGCGCCGTTCCCGGCGACCGGGTCCGAGCCGTCATCACCAGGAAAAAAAAGGGGTTTGCAGAGGCAAGGGTGGAAGCCCTGCTTAACCCTTCACTTGACCGTGTAAAAGCCCCGTGTCCCTACAGCCCCTATTGCGGCGGGTGCCAGTGGCAGCAGGTGCGCTATGAAAAACAACTTTTCTACAAGAAGCTGTTTATCGAGGAATCCCTGGAGCATATCGGCGGGCTGGAGAGTGTGGTTGTTCGTCCTCCCCTGCCATCTCCAAGAATCTTCCATTACCGGAACAAGATGGAGTTCTCTTTTTCCGACCGCCGCTGGCTCCTTCCCGAAGAGCTGGACGAGGAACGTGCTGATGCCGATTTCGCCCTGGGGCTCCACGTGCCCGGATCCTATCTCAAGGTCCTTGCAGTTGAGGCATGCCTGCTCCAGGAACAGGAGGGGAACCAAATCCTGCGCTGTGTTGAAGAATTTGCACGCAAAAGCGGTGCTCCTGTTTACGGGATCAAGACTCACCAGGGGTTCTGGCGGTTCCTGACCCTCAGGCATTCCGTGTTCCATGACAACTGGATGGTGAATATTGTCACGGCCGGAGAAGATCCCCCACTCATGGAGGCAGTAACGCACGAGCTCACGACCCGATTCCCAAGCATCAAAACGGTGGTCAATAATATCAACGACCGAAAGGCCTCCATAGCAGTGGGCCAGCGCGAGAAAATTCTTTTCGGAGACGGCGTAATCAAAGACAGGATCGGTCGACTCGTCTTTCGCATTTCCGCAAACTCCTTCTTCCAGACAAATTCTAGGTCTGCACACCTGCTGTATGATCAGGTGGTAAAGTATGCGGAGCCGAAAAAGACCGACAAGGTCCTTGATCTCTATAGCGGGACGGGGACCATTCCCTTGTACCTGGCCGACCTCGTTGATCAGGTGGTGGGGATGGAAATAACCGAAAGTGCAGTCCGGGATGCCAAACGGAACGCGGAAGAAAACGGAATCAACAACTGCAGCTTTGTCTGTGGTGATACTCGGAAGACCGTTGGCTCTCTTGACTATCACCCCCATATCGTTATTGTTGATCCTCCCCGGGCAGGCATGCACAAGGATGTCCTGGCAAATGTCCTGGAGCTCGCTCCTGAGCGGATCGTCTACGTGTCCTGCAATCCCGCCACCCTGGCAAGGGATCTGGGCCTCATGAGCGCACGTTATGATATCACCGAAATACAGCCGGTTGACCTCTTTCCCCACACCTATCATATTGAGTCCGTAGCCCGGCTCATCCTGAAAGCCTGATTTTGAGAGGTTTTGGGCAAAAATGAAAATTGACAAAAGAAAATACTTGCCGGTTCTTTATAAAAAAAAGATTGACATACATGGCTAAAGAAATAGAATAAAGCGCTTGAAGTAGAAGAGGGGCAGGCCCAACCGTGAGGTGCGGTCCCCCTG
>DREN01000273.1 GCA_011051075.1 Deltaproteobacteria bacterium
GATTAACCATTTCAGAAGGTACGATAAGATCATATTGTTCTCTTTCCACCGGGATAAAGTCAAGATCAAGGGCCCTGGCTGCCGCGAAAATACCCATCCCGCAATCCGCGGCACCGCTCAGTACATCCACCGCCACAGCCATGTGCGTAAACTCCTCGTGGTCATATCCCCGGATTGAAGAGCCCTCAATACCCAACTGCTCCAGTTTGTAATCAAGAAGGACCCGGGTTCCCGATCCGGACTGCCTGTTCACAAACAGAATATCGCTCCCGGGAAGGTCTTCAAGGCCTTGAATATTTTTTGGATTTCCTTTTTGCACGATCAGTCCCTGATCCCGCAGTACGAGATGATAAATGGTGACATTCCTCCCCTTCAGGTATCTCTTCACATAGGAAATATTATACTCGCCCGTCTTGGTATCCAGCAGATGAGAGCCAGCCAGGTGACAGATCCCTTTTTTCAGGGCCATCAATCCGCCCAGACTTCCCACATTCCCCGAAGAAACACGAATGGCATCTCCGCCTCTCCTGATCTCGTCAGCAAGCAAATCGATGGTCATATCATGGCTGCCAATAACCAGGACCGTATTCATGATGTCTTCCCGGGGAACCAGGAGCTCCGCTTCCAGTTCTTCATTTTGTGATACCCCTTCAGAAAGAGAGGATATACGGATAATCCCCTCGGCCCTGGTAAGGGTGGTTACGGAACCAGCCGCCCTGGGCAACGGTGTCGCTACATAGTTTGAACCCACCATTCCAATGTTGACACGCAGAAATTCTTCCAGTCCCAGCTTAGACGGAATATCTCTCGATGGCCTCACTATCACGGTTTCACGGTGGGGTTGGCCCAATCCCTGGAAATTCAAGAGCAGGGGTCTTGCAAATTGGTTAAAGGAAAGGGTTGATGATACAGGATAACCCGGATTTCCGATAACGGGTTTCCCTTCCACTTCGGCAAGAATGGTCGGTTTCCCGGGCATCATGGCGACCCCGTGGACCAGCACCTCACCTTTCCTGCCGATGACATGCACCGTATAATCCCTGCTTCCCGCGGACGATCCTGCATTGATCATGATCATGTGGGCATCTGATTTGATCGCTTTGTCCAGGGCCTGGCTGATTTCTCCCTCGTCATCGGGGACAATCGGATAACAAACCGGGATCCCCTCAATTTCCTCAACCAGTCCCGCAAGAATCAGTGAATTGGAGTCTATGATCTGGCCCTGTTTTAAAGAAGATCTCCCGGGTTCGTCCTGGAATGAAACCAACTCCGACCCAGTCGGAATAATCGCAACTTTGGGCCGGCGCCACACGCGCAGCGAAAAGACCCCTGCACTGATCAGGGCGCCGACATCATAGGGTCGAATACGGTGGTTCTGCGGAAAGAGGAGTTGCGTTGCGATAATGTCTTCCCCTACCTTTCGGACATTTTGCCAGGGATACGCGGAGGACCGTATTTCAAAATGCTCCTTATCCAGCACATGCAGTTTTTCTACCATGATGACAGCATTATAGGCCGATGGAAGGGGTTGTCCCGTATTAATCCAGACGGCTTCGTCTCCAATGTGCAGGACCTTGGGTTTTCTTTCTGTTGTTCCGTATGTTTCCTCGGCTCTGACTGCGACACCGTCCATGGCCGCAGAATGGTACCCGGGTGTGGACCGGACCGCAAAAACCGGCTCCGAAGTCACTCGTCCCAATGCGTTTTCCGTGGGAACAGTCTCCGGTTCTGTCCGGCTTTCCGGGCCAAACCGGGAAAAAAAGATTTCCCTGGCCTCTTCAATAGTTTTCATGGCCAGATACACTTGCCGTTTCACTTCATTTCTCCATTCATTGATCACGAACCTTTCATACAGGGCAAAATATTAACGAAACAGGAGGGCCTCAACCAGGTCCCCCTCGTAGAGGCCTTCCGTGTTCACATCTACTTTCACCATCCCGTTTCCTTCGACAAGGGGAGAAATGAGCCCTGATTTTCCGAATAGGGGCTCGGCCTTCAATTCCCCCTTTTCCCTTTCAAGCCTCACGCGGATGTAATCCTCACGTCCGCTTTTTGATTCGATATTTCTGGAAAGCCGTGCCATCACCCGTCTCCCATGGGGGCCATCGATCTCTTTTGCCCCGGAGAGATTGGCCAAAAGCGGGGCCATAAAGACCTCGGCAACAATAAGCGCTGAAGCCACATGTCCCGGGAGCCCCACCACAGGTTTGCCGCCGATCCGTGCTATGATTGTAGGTTTTCCCGGACTAATGGAAATCCCATGCACCATGAGTTCAAAATCATCAAATGTTTTGAAAACAGCAAGGGTCAGGTCACGGGTCCCGACGGAACTACCGCCTGAGAGCCAGAGGACGTCCGCCTTTTCGAGGCCTTCCTCGACTAATGATTTCAGCCGTTCAAAGTTATCAGGGCAAATGCCCTTGAATACCGGAATGGCACCGTTGGCACGGCAAAAAGCGCCCAGAGTGTACCGGTTGATATCACGTACCTGGCCTGCCTTCGGATCTGCTTCAACCGGTACCACCTCATCGCCGGTGGAAATAATCGCCACCTTCGGCTCTCTGAAGACGGGTACCTGTTCGAACCCCAGGCCTGCCAGGACACCCAGATCCTGCGGCCGCAGCCGGTGTCCAACCGGCAATACCAGCGACCCTTTCTGTATATCATCTCCCGGTTGGATCACGTTTTCAAGGGGCGATATGGTACGACTCACTTCGATGGTTTCGGAATCCAGGGGCTGGCAGTACTCTATCATCACCACGCCGTCCGCCCCGCCGGGGAGCATGCCGCCGGTAGAAATCCGCATGGCCTGCCCCTGCCCGACGCTCCCCCGGGGAATTTCTCCCATTCTAATCTCACCCGTCACTTGAAAGAAAGCGGGGAGGCCTTCACTCGCGCCAAAAGTATCTTTCGCCCGGACCGCATACCCATCCATGGTGGCTCGGCAGAATCCCGGCAGGTCTTCCGGCGAAACCAAGTCTCTCGAAAGCACCCTCCTGAATGCATCATCAAGGTGAAGGGTCTCTTCCCCGCAGGGACCGAAACGATCCAGCATCGCGAGTACTTCCTGGGGTTTCCTGACCTTGAAAAATGATTCCATTGCAACTCCTGCCCTCTTTCTGTTTCAATATTCCCGGCTTTGTAATCACTTGTTGCAAAGCATTGTAAAATATGTCATAAATGACATAAGGGTGCAACCGAAAAGTAGGATGGGCTGCGCTGTATAACGCACGGTGGAAATGACCAGGATGGCGAAGAAAAAAACAGATTCTTACATCAAGCATGTTTACTGGGTCACAAAGGAAGAGGAAAAAGAGCTGAGAAGCGAGCTTGAGGCTCGAGGCAGAAAACTGAAATCTGCAAAAGGCATTGTCTGCACACCCCTGGACCCCATCAACAAAATCGCCAGCGTTGCCCCCGAAGTCTGGGGAGATACCTGCTCAAGGCAGGGAAGCTGGTATCGCCATTCAAACAAGAACGGCCGCTATCTCATCATCAGCTCCTTTGAGCTAGAAGACTACCGGGACAGGAAAGAGGCCGTTATAACAGTATCGGACTTTGTCCCTCCCCGGCTTGCGACAGATGACCAGAAGAACGATCTGGTAAAGGACCCTCTCATCCAGGAAATGATGCCTGATGAATGGAGGCACGTGGAGGATATTGAGAAAAGAATCTACCTGCGGTGGGCCAGAAGGCTTGGATCGGACGTTGAAAATTATGATTTTCTCTATCTCTCCCACACTGCAAACCATGCAAATTTTATTCACCCCCGGTTTTTCGTTGAAGATGGAACGGGAATTGTGCCCTATTCCATTGACCGCAGCGCCCATCTCTGTTCCTGCTGCCTGGAGCTCTTTCAGGTCCTGGGAGGCCAGCACAAAAAAAAGATGGTGGCACCGTGCCCCGGCGCCACCATCTTTGCTCGTTTAAAACCCGACCGGTATCTCCAGGTGGAGCGGCCCTAACCCAAATCAAGAACCGTTCTCATGATGCTATCCCTCGTAGTAGATGGGTTTTCCCATTTCCTCAAAGCTGAAGCTGTGAAACACGTTGTAGCCGTTGTAATCCAGGACCCGAAGGTCATCCGTCTGGTAAAGGTCCCCCATGACCACCTTGAATTGGTTCCCGTATTTCTCTTGAACCCGTTCTAGCGGCAATTCCGATGCAATGAATTTCTTTATTCCCTTCACTTCCAGTTTCGCCACCAGTTTAGGGTCTCGAAAGGACTCATAGCTGGTTAAAATGAGGATGGGGCCCGTCCCCGTGAAAATGATCCCTGCTTTCATAATCTCACCTCCTTTCCAGGAATGAAGCGACATTACACAACAAAGTTATGATCACTTACCGTGAAAA
>DREN01000408.1 GCA_011051075.1 Deltaproteobacteria bacterium
CCGTGGATACTCCATCGGAATGTGCCACCCCCGTAGAACTCAATCATCTCCCTTACATCTTTCTCTCTGAAGATCAGATCATCTGCCCTGTCCGGGTTCAGGTAGCGCCCGTCTGTAATGATACAGGGGGATATGATGGTGAAGAGGCCGTTTTCCTCTGCGTAACGGACGATCCCCTTAAGTTCCCCAACGTTCATGGGCAGGATGGTGGTCTTCAACCCGATGAGGAGATTGGGGAACTTCTCCCTCAGCCCCTTCAGGCCCTGTATGGTCCTGTTCACTTTGGACCATGCGTCAGGGTAGTTTCTTATGCTTTCATGGATATCACCTATGGCATCCATGGCGCAGACCATGACCAGGTCAAGACCCGCTGCCCTGAGCCCGGGAAGGATCTCCGAGACGCAATCCAGGACCCGGCCCGTGAGGAAGCCGTTGGTGGTCACGGCGATGGATTGGAGGGATCTGAGGTGTTTCTCTTTCAGGCTGCAAATACCTGAAAAAAACCGGGGCAGGTCATCTCTCAGAAAGGGCTCGCCCCCCGTGATATCCAGTTCCCTGAGATCGGAAAGGAGGTCTGATGAGAGGAGGCGAATCCACTGCTCCACGGAGAGATCCCTGACCTCACGGGGAATCTTCCAGATATTACACATAATGCATTTGGCAACGCAGTTGTGTGTGATTTCAAGACTTACGGCCTGCGGCCTGCCTGGGAGTCCTCTTGTTTTAAGGTACTGGAAACGGAAACCGTTTATGAAGAGCCGGGTTGCCAGTTTGATAGTTGAATTCATCGTTGACCACCTGACTCGGTTAATTGTCTCGGGGTCGCAGGGCCGGATTTTTGCGGAGCTTCCCATGTGTACACCGCCCTTCTTAACTCACACCGGTCTTCCACATTCATGAAATCGCCGGTAGCTGCATAGGTCCGGCCCATGCAGCCCCCGGCACAGTGCCGCCTGCCCGGGCAATCCCTGCACGCCTTAAGTTCAAGGGACCGTCTGCGGCTCAGGCGGGGCAGTTCGGCCCAGATGGGCAGCGCCTCCATAAGGACCTCTTCCAGGGGACGGTGGTGGACACCAGGAACGGCAAGTCCGTCCACAGGCAGCATGAGGCAGGGGTATATCTTGCCGTCGCCGTTGATGTACGGTCTTTCCACACAGGTACACACCCGGGATGCGGGAAAGGCCTTTCCCCTGAACCACTCGATGGCAGCGATGTTCCCCAACCTCTGGTACAGACTTCTAAACCGTGGATCAGAACAATACAGGTCCAGGATCTCGACATACTGGGTCGGTCTGGGAGGGGCCACCTGAGGGGTCCCTGCTGCTCTTCCGCCCTGGACCAGGGTTCCACTTACTAGCCTTTCGATCCTCAGCCCCTTCAGCAGAAAAAGCAGGTCGGGGAGTTCCCCGAAGTTATGCTCCATCTCCGTGAACTCCACAACAACCTGTGGGCCCATACCTGCCCGGGCCAGGAGTTTCAGGGCCTGCAAGACCCGCTCAAAGCTCCCCTCTCCCCTGACCCGATCGTTGGTCCTGGCTGTGGCGCCTTCAAGGCTCACCTGGACTGTCAGACCCCTGCACTCCATTGAAGCAAGGGCCTCCACATGGGCCCCGGTCAGGAGGGTGGCGTTTGTCTGGAGACGAACCCCCTTGAGCCCGGACCGCCGGCAGGTAAAGGAGAGGAGTTCAAACCAGTCCGGATGGGTGAGCGGTTCTCCGCCGGTAAGCCAGATCTCCTCCACCCCGGGGAGGAGGGAAAACGCCCTGATCACCCTCTTGAGTGTGTCCACGGGGACCGGCGGAACAGTGCCGTGGGCCGGGCTCTCGGTCCAGCAGTGAACACAGGACAGGTTGCACCCCTTTGTAACCACGATGGTGACAACCCTTGGGGGTCTCAGCCCGGCCCGGGCGATTAAACGGTGAAGATCCATCATTCCCCCATTCATAAATATCCTTCTTTCCTGCCGGTCCACACCCGCGGTAAAGCAGCACATTGCGCAATTCCCTTGGTCCGGCTCAAACCTGCCCCACCTTGGTCACCCCGCCCTGCCGGGCTTATCCGGCACCCAGAGTCCAGTTCCCCTGCACCGCCAGCCTCGGGTTCACCGCGGCAAAGGAGAGATTCCTCACGCACCCCCACCATACGCCCCACTGGTAGGAAAGCTGCTCGAGGGAAAAGTAGAAGAGAAAGACTGCGGGGTTCAAACTGGGTCTCTTGATGAAGTACTCCACCATCCCGGACACCAGGTGCACACACAGAATCGTGGCCGAGCCAAGGGGAAAAAAAGGGGCTACCACAATGGCCCATATGAGGTAGTAACGGGAAACAAAGGCGCAGCAGTGGTAGAAGAAGCCGGCGTAACTCCTGAAAACGGACATCAGTACAGCCGAAAACCCGACAGCCACCCCCCTTGTCCTGGTGTGAAAAAGCCTTGTTAGCGCGTCAGTGAAGATCGTTATGACGCAGAGGATGAGAAGGGAAAGGAGTCCGGAGACAGCGGCAAGGATCGCTGCGCCCCAGAACACCGAGGCCCCCACAGGAAAGACCATCTCCTTTTTTCTATCAGGGTGCAACCGCTGCAACAGGGGCTCTGAGGTTCCATAATCAAAACGCCTGGAGCAAAAAGGCCATATCCTGTTTCGATGCCTGTGATATATCCTGCCCTGTGGTCTGAACTCAACATGATGCCCCTCATCCTGCATCCTCCAGCAGAAGTCCACATCCTCCCCTACGTGCAACTCCTCCCTGAATCCCCCCAACCTCAGGAAAAGGTCTCGTCTCACCAAGAGGTTACAGGAGGGCACGTAGAAAAATGGATCATTTTCCCCGGAACGTCTGAAATAGGTGGAGACATTCAGAGATGACTTAACCGCCTCGTAACGGTCGAGCCCCTTGTTGACGAAGTAGGAGTCGACCGTACCCCCTGCGGCACCAATGGATCTATCCCGGAACACGGGGACCAGCGCCTTCAACCACAGGGGATCTGCCAGGCAGTCCGAATCGATAAAGGCCAGGATATCACCCCTTGCACCCTGTGCGGCCAAGTTCCTGCAAAAAGAGGCCTGTTTATGTTCCTCAAGACAGATAACCTTGGCCTCAAACTCCAAGGCGGCGTCGGGCGTATTATCATCAGAGGCATCATCAACCACAATGATCTCCATTCTCTCCTGTGGGTAGTCAAGCCGCTCTAAGGATCTGAGGCAGATCTCGATTTCTTCAGGTCTATTCCTTACAGGGATGATGATTGAGACAAAGGGATATTCAGAAAGCGCTGACAGGCCATCACGCTCTAAAAAACCTTTACGCACCAGATCATCCAGGAAAAACTCCACCTTCTCCGGGTTGGAATGATCGACCAGGGGTATAATAGTTTCTATTGGAACACCCCCCCCTTTCGATAGCAGGTCGAAGACGGCTCTCCAGGACGGGTGGAGGAATATGGCTTTCAGGGGGAAATTGAGCACTAACTGAAAAGAACCGCCACTTTGGCGGTATGAAACCCTTTTCGGGAGGCGATAGGATAATGGCTTTAACTCCTGATGCATTTCATTTGTCAATCCAGTTAAGCAGTTGCCCTTTAATCCTTTTAGTGGGTACGTTTCTCCTCGCCTGACGGCAAACGGGCAATGAATGGCCCGATGAAAAACCGGATCCAACTTACAAATTACCAAAGGCTTTTGACATGTTCGTACTCGAGGATAGCTCTGTCTTTGGTGAGGATAACAGCATTCTCTTGGCGGGCCGTTGCAACAATGATCTGATCCGCCGGGTCATTGTGGAAAGGCGGTGGCAATACGGTCGAACGATAGGCCAGTACAGGGGAAAGATTGATCAGCCTGAGTTTGGGCAGATCAAAGGCTGCATTCAGCCAGTCTCCAGGATTACAGGAAATCGCTATCCTTCCCTTCTCCAGAAGCTTGCAAAATTCCCAGGGAGAAATTGCGGACAGGAGGAGTTCGTCGTATTGGTTTGTGTCTCCGATCAAATTCGTCACCTTAGGCGACAATTTCTGAGGGTGCATGTACCACCAGACCCAGGTATGGGTATCGAGCAGATATTTCATTTGCAGGCATCCCACATTTCCTCGCCAAGAGGTGAGACAATGTCTTTTTCGAAAACAAGACAATCTGCCAATTTACCCGGCTTGGGTTCAGTTTCCGAGCTGCGATATGGAACTACCTGAGCAATGGGTTTACCCCGTTTCGTCACAATAATACCTACCTGTGACTTGGCGACTCGATCCAATATTTTCAATGCGTGTGTCTTGAACCGGCTTATACCCATTGTTTCCATGAGATCACCCCCCTTCTCCATACCAAAAATATAATAGTCAAATAAA
>DREN01000303.1 GCA_011051075.1 Deltaproteobacteria bacterium
TCAAGTATCTGGGCGACGTAGTTGTGGCCACACCGGTACTGAGGGCCATAAAGACCCACTTTGTAGGAAGCGAGCTCCACGTACTCATCCCCGAGGCGGCCCGCCCCTTACTGGATCATCTCAAGTGGATCGACAGGGTCTGGACTATCCAGAGGAGAAGGGATCCCTCGTCCCTGGTACACACATGGCCCATGGTTCACCGGTTGCGAAGGGAGCGGTTTGACGTCTCCATTGATCTCGCGGGCAACGACCGGGGTGCAATCCTGAGTCGCATGATTGGGGCCCGCACAAGGGTAGGACCCATGGCCCGGAAGGGCTTTTTTCTCAGACGCCACTGTTATACCCTTCCCGTGGAAGAGATGGACGCGAACCGTCACGAGACCGTAAGGCTATGGGCCACGACCTCTGCGCTTGGCGTGCCCTTTCCAACAGATCCAACCGTGGAAATAGGCGTAAATCCATCCCTTTTAGGGAAGGCGGAGACCTTATTGGATGGGACGGAGGTAATGTGCTGCATCAGTGCCACCCAGCCCAAACGGGAGTGGCCCCTGAAAAACTGGGTGCGTTTTTATGAAATGGCCCGCCATCAGGGTGTCAGGATGGCCTTTACCGCGGGGAAGGCTGCACGGGAAAACCGGCTTCTCAGCCAGATAAGGAGCAGATGCCCTGACATGCCCCTGGTGGAGGCAATCGAGCCCCTTGATCTCTTTCTTGCCGTCCTGAGCCGGTTAAGGGGCTTCATAGGCCCTGATGGCGGGCCTTTACACTTTGCAGCCGCACTCGGCGTGCCTACCATCGGTATCTTCGGCCCCACAGAGGGCCGGCGCTGGGCCCCCCTTGGAGAGAGGCATCAATACCTGCAGGGGGGTCTGTGCCCGTGCAGCGGTCACGCAGATAAGTGCAGCCATAGGCATCATTGCATCAGGGAGGTGACACCTGAGGCCCTCTACAAGGCCCTGCGTGAAATGACAGGGAACTGGACCTGACCTGAACCCCAACCGCACGGGTGGCGATTATTTATCGCCCACCCCTTTTTCCTCCATATTCCCAATCGGGAGCTTTTCATACAACTGGGGATTCAACGCGGGGTCGTTATACATCTTGAACTGATAGTAGACACGAAAACCCCGCCTTCCCGCTGAGACATCGGCCAGCAACTGTTCAAGGGCCTCAAGAAGATCCGCGTGCTGACGGTGGATGATGCGTAGCCTTTGCCTGCACCTGTCCCTGTGCTCTGTCCCTGCCGACTCCCGTCCGGCCTCCTCCTTCATGTGATACATCTTCAAGTGAAGGATGGAAAGCCTGTCAATGATCATCCCGGGCGTTTCGGAGTTCATGGGGACCCCTTCGGGCATCCCGGGAAGGCGCTCAACGAGCCAGCGGTCCATCTTTTCTATGAGGTCGTTTCTCTTCTGATTCCACCCGTCAATACTCCTTTTGGCACGATAGACGAATTCGTAACCCATGTCGTCGCGACGGGCCTTGTCCTCTTCGTGCCACAACTGAAAATTACAGTGGTGATTCTCTTCAACCAGTTGGAGAAATCCCTTTTGGGAAGGGCGGTACTGCCCATGATGCCACTCAAGGGTCTTCTGCCTGTGCAGCATGTGGATGGACTGGGGATCAAATTCAAACATGGAAGAGCAGAGTCCTTATGGTTCAGGCCATTGCCCGTCTAAATAAGACAGGATCGACAGTTACGATAAAGTCAAACACCCGTCACCATCCTTCAGGCCTGATACGCCTCAAAAGCGGTCCACCCGGATCACCCTCCCCAAGACCGTTCTGAAGCCCGGTCACCACCGCCAGCAGGAGCAGGGTGCCTGCGTCCTTAATATAGGTATTTACCAGACCGCCGAAAAACATGACCAGCGTCGTTGATAGAATAAAAAAACCCAGTGGGGTTTCTCTTTCATGAAACGCGTTTTTCATGATTTCCCAGAAAAACCACAGGATGGCAAACACTCCAACGAGCCCGAAGCTCACCGCCATATACAGGATATTATTATGCGGATGGGCGATGGCAGGCCACTGGGGCTTGCCCATCTTTTTCAGGACCATCTGGTACCCCCCGGTCCCCACCCCCAGGACCGGATGCTCCAGGAATATCCTGCCGGCGCCACGCCACATGTAGAAGCGGTCCTGATGAACGGTGTATTCCCGGCCCCATGCGGAGTCGGGATCCGCCTGCAGATGATACTTCACCTGGTCTATGGAGAGGGCGATGCGGTCTCTGACCACAGGGGAGAGGAGCATACTTCCAACCAGTAACAGGGAGACCAGACATATCCTGTAGATGCCCGCCCCTTTAAGAAGGTTATAGGCCATGATGGGGCAGAGGAAAAGAAAGGTCAGGTATCCCGCCCTTCCCTGGAGAATGATCAGATGGATAAAGTAAAGGAGGCTGAGGAGGCCGAAGAACCACCTGTATCCCCTTTCATTCGCTTCCCTGAAGTAGTAGGAGCTCATGAGCATCCCCAATATGAGATATCCGGAGAGCGTATTATACCCAAGGCCAAGGCCAAAAGAGATCTCGTTCATCACGGGAAAGAGACCCATGAACTGCATGATTCCGATTATCGCGTTGATTGCCAGGCCGCCCAGAAATGCCTGAATAAACCTCTGTGGGGAGGAATCCTCGAAAACCATCGAGGATGCGGCTGCACAGTATATCCAGTAGTGGGTTTTTTCTGCGAACTTGATGCCCAGACCTTCCACATCAGGGGTATAAAGGAGCCCTATCCAGGGGAGCATGATCAGGAGCAGCACCGGCCAGGACCATTTTCTCTTGAGGAAGGTATCCCATATTTTTAGTACCCTGCCTGAAAAGACCCAGATTATGGTAACGAGCGCAGCGCAGATGGTGGGGGGCGAAGTCCCCATAGGCATACAGAAAAAAAGGGCGACAAAGGCGAAAAAAAGCCACTGGTCTGAGCTGGTTCGTCTAAGCCTGTACCAGGCCGTTCGGGCAGAAATACTCATCTGATTCCATCGTCTTATTAAGAAGTTGATCGTTCATATGAATGGCGGTCCTGTCATACCCTTTGTGCCAGAGGTGAAAACAGACCGCCATAAAAGGGTGTCCCTTTCTGCGTAGTCCATACCGGTACAGGCGAACGGCCAGTTCAGAGTCCTCCCGGCCCCAGCCCACAAAATCCTGATTAAACCCGTTCACCGCAACAATATCCTTTCTGAAAAACCCCATATTGCAGCTCTTGATCCCGCTCAGGCTCCTTGACCTCTGAGCGGGGAAGGGGGGGAACCTGATCATGTGGTGGGCGTTCTGGATATCCCGCAATACAAGGGCCTTCAGAAGCCTGGGAAAGGAGTTCGCCTCTTTACACGAAAAACCGGATGAAAGTTCCCTTCCCACCAGGATCCTCTTCCCCTGAAAAAAAAGGCCCTCCTCTGCCAGCATAAGATGATCCTGAACAAAATGACGGGGAGGAATGCAATCTCCATCGAGCAGGATAAAGTACCCTCCCGTTGCCATGGCCATGGCCCGGTTTCGAATCCGGGCCGCCCTGAAGCCCTGGTCTTCATGCCAGACATGCTCAAACCTGCATGGAAAAACCTTTGAGAATTCCTGGATGATCCCACTGGTTTCAGGCCCGGAGCCGTCATCTGCAATAAGGATCTCGTCGGGCATTCGGGATTGCTCCCCCGTACCCTCCAGGACCCTTCTCAGGGCATCAGGTCGGTTATAGGTGGTTATGATAAGAGATACCCGCATGGCGAAACTGGAAATCTGAAATTAGACAGTGCCCCTGTATCTTAACCGCTTTTCGCAATTTCAGCCCGGCGAATGGGGGTTAAACCGGTTTACGACCGGGATTTACCATGCCGTATAGATCATTGATCCTCAGGCGTTGAAGGGAAGAGCAGCATCTCTCTGAGTTTGGCGTATTTGAGGAAGGATCCTCCCCCGTTCAACACCGATATCATGAACCCGTCAAAGCCCTCCATAACCCCCAACTCCAACAGGTAGGTTCTGAAGAACATCCAGGTGCCGTGGGATATGGGAGACCACCAACCGGACCGCCTTCCCCTTCTGAGCATGTCCAGGGCCGCCAGGGTAGAGTAGGTATCCATCTTCTTTATGAGATCCGAGTAGCTTTGGAAACTGCGGTGCTCGATGGCCATGTCAAGTTCCCCAACCTCGCCATCTGCAATCCACTGCTCGTGCACAAGCCGGTCGTTGAACCTGCCGCGCCTGCGGTCCACCAGGCGTACAACCCGCTCGGGCCACCACCCGCAGTGCCGTATCCAGCGGTCATGGAAAAAGTTCTTTCGAAGCAGGCTGTAGGCCGAAA
>DREN01000038.1 GCA_011051075.1 Deltaproteobacteria bacterium
GACCCTCCGCAGGGAAACGTCAAAGTCGACGCGAATGTGCTGATATCACGCAAGTTGAAGAGAAGGTAATCTCACGTAAAGACGCGAAGTCGCTAAGATTTTCCTTTTGTTCTTTGCGTTCTTTGCGGCTTTGCGCGAGAATTTTGAAGGCCGTCCATACCAACATGATTTCAAGCTGTTATCAGCAAGCATGCCGGAGCCCTGAGACCCTCCGGCCCCGCGGGAGAAAGGCGTGGCCCTGGGTGGGGCGGTCTGCTACTCGTTCCAGTACTTCATCCGCTTCCACGCAAGGTCTTTCAGACCCTTGACAAGTCCGGGGATCTCTTCCATGAGCGTGTCCAGGCGCCACTCCCATATCTCCGTGGGTTCCGTGGCCCTGATGGTCACGGTGCGCCTTTCCTGGGGAGTGGTCACTCCCACCTCACCGATGATCTCTCCCGGTCCTATCTCATTGAGGACGAAGTCGTTATGGGCTATCACACTGATCCTGCCGGAGGCGATAAGGGCAAAGGTGCCCCCGGACTCCTCGCCTCTCTCGTAAACCGTTTCACCGCTGGAGAACCGCCTCTGGGTTGATGTCTCCATGAGGAGCTTCAACTGACCCTGATCAAGCCCTTGAAAAAGCTGGCAGCTTCCGAGCGCCGTTTCCATCACATTGGAATTCATGGTGCCTTCCCTCTTGAGGTGACTGTTTTTAACGGACCTGAAGCCGTTCCCCGGCAACAGGCGGTTGAGATCCGCAATGACCGCCCTTAACATCCCTCCCCAGCATCGGGTATTTGACAGTATTTATCCCTAAAGGTCAAGCCCCCATTTCTTCAGGGCCGCCACTCCCCCCTGGAGATTATAGGTGTCCCTGATACCCATCTGATCCAGGGTTATCTGGGCCTCGTAGGATCGGACACCGGTGTTGCAGATAAGAACCGTTCTCTTATCTTTTGGAACCTCCTCCATGCGGGCCCTCAGCTCATCCTGGGGGATGCTCTTCCAGTGTTCAGGATATTTTTCCACAAAATACTGGGCGTTTCCCCAGCCCCGGCAATCCAGAAAGAGGGTATCGCCACTATCCCGCTCAAGCCACCAGTCAACGAACCTGTCCGCGTCTATCACCCTGTTTTTTCCCTGGAGGGTGTTTTCCGCCGTATTGCCCAGGGCGTTTAGCACATCCATGGCAGAGGAGAAGGGAGGGGCGTAGGGGAGTTCCAGGTTGCTGATATCAGAGGTGGTTGGCCTGTCTTTGAGTATGGCCGCAACAGCGCTGACCCGGGCGAACATGCCCATCTCCATACTGCCGAGACCCTGTACGCCCAGGACCCGGCCCGTCCCCTTCTCCACTACCAGTTCCAGGTAAACAAGGTCCTTATCAGGATAGAAATGGGCGCGGTCGAATTGGACCACAAACACGCTCAGGGCATTGAAGCCGTTTTGCTGGGCCCTTTTCAGGCTCATGCCGGCGCTGGCAAGGGAGATGTCGAAGAGCTTCATGACAAAGGTCCCCACGGCACCCTCAAACCTCGCGTCTCCACCCGCCAGGTTCGTGCCGATGACCCGGCCCTGCCGGTTTGCCATGGAACCTGAGGGGAAATAGGCGGGTTTTCCTGTGATAAGATCGGTCAGGGCCACACAGTCCCCACCGGCGTAAATGGCCGGATCAGAGGTCTCCATCCTCTCGTTTACAACTATGGCGCCCTCCGGGGTGAGCTCGAGACCGGCATCCCCTGCCAGGTCTGAGTTGGGCTCAACCCCCACTGCCATGATCACCAGATCAGCGTCCAGGACCCTTTTGTCGGTTACCACCTTTTCAACATGCCTCTCTCCTTTCAGACCCAGGACTTTTTCCCGAAGAAAGAGGGAAACCCCTTTTTCCTTCAGATGGTGCTGGCCCATGCGGGCCATGTTGAAACCGATTATGCCGGGCAGTATCTGATCGGCCACCTCCACCACAGAGGTCTCGATCCCCCACAGATCAGACAGGGCCTCGGCCATCTCAAGACCGATGGCCCCTGCTCCGATGACCACGGCCCTTTCAACCGTGCCACCGGCAACAGCCTTTTTGATGGCCACCGCCTCGTTGAGGTTGGACACGGTATATACCCCCTCGAGCATGGCCCCGGGTACGGGCAGTCTCTTGGGACGACTTCCCGTGGCAAGGACCAGCCTGTCATAGGAAAGTGTATCTTCCTTTCCATCGGGCAGGTGTTGTACCAGCACCTTCTTTTCCTTCCTGTCGATGGAAAGGGCCCTGGTATCTGTCAGCACCTCAATATCTTTTGCCTCCATGAAGAACTTCCTGTCGCGGATCATATGGAAGCTGGTTGACTGAAGCTGATCCGGATCGCTCACGTCTCCGGAAACGAAATAGGGTATGCCGCAGCCCCCGTAAGAGATAAGGTCTGACTGATCGATCATGGTTACCTTTGACTTGGGCTCCAGCCTCTTGAAACGGCAGGCGGCCTTGGGGCCCAGGGCAACCGCTCCGATAATCACGATACTCTGCATATGAAAATCCCTCCACTGTGGAGGATCCGGCAAAAAAAGCCGCTGAATTCCCGTAGCTGAACTGCCGCCCCCTCCAATCCCTAACCACTAATCCCCTACTCCCATTCGATGGTGCCGGGTGGTTTGGATGATATGTCGTAAACCACCCTGTTAACCCCCTTGACGCTGTTGATTATCCTGTTTGAGATCCGGCCCAGAACATGGTAGGGGATCTTTGACCAGTCCGCTGTCATGGCGTCAAGACTGTCAACGCTCCTGACGGCAATTACGTGCTCGTAGGTCCTTTCATCGCCCATGACCCCAACCGTCCTCACTGGGAGGAGCACCGCAAAGGACTGCCAGACCTTTTCGTAGAGTCCGGCCATCTTTATCTCCTCTGTCACGATGGCATCTGCGGCCCTCAGTATCTCAAGTCTCTCCCCGGTTATCTCTCCCAGGATCCTTACGGCGAGCCCGGGCCCAGGAAAGGGCTGCCTCATGACCAGTTCCCGGGGGAGGCCCAGCTCCACCCCCACCTCTCTCACCTCATCCTTGAAGAGCTCTCTCAGGGGCTCAATGAGCTCCAGGTTCATCACATCGGGCAGCCCCCCCACGTTATGGTGGCTCTTGATGGTGGCCGAGGGGCCTTTGAAGGAGACGCTTTCAATCACATCCGGATAGAGGGTCCCCTGGGCCAGGTATCTTGCCCTGCCCAGTTCCCTCGCCTTCTCTTCAAAGATCCGTATGAACTGGGTGCCGATGATCTTCCTCTTTTTTTCAGGGTCGGTTACGCCTTTCAGGTGCCTCAGGAAATGGGCCGATGCGTCCACCAGGTGCAGGTCCATACCGTAGTATCCCTGGAATACCTCCATGACCTCCCGGGCCTCATCCCTCCTCAACAGCCCGTTGTCCACAAGTATGCACGAGAGATTATCGCCTATGGCCTGGTGGAGCAGGACCGCTGTCACAGAGGAATCCACTCCCCCTGAGAGCCCGCATATGACCCTCTCCTGGCCCACCTTCTCCCTCATGGACCTGACGGTCTTTCGCACAAAAGAGGCCATGGTCCAGGAAGGTTCGCACCCGCAGATCCTGAAGAGGAAGTTGCTCATGATCCTTGGCCCGTCAGGGGTGTGGGCCACCTCGGGATGAAACTGGACCCCGAAGCGCATCCTCTTGGTGTCGGCCATGGCCGCGATGGGACTGTTTTTGCTCCCGGCCAGGACCTCAAACCCCTCGGGCATGCGGTCGATCCGGTCACCATGGCTCATCCAGACGGTTCTCTCATCTCCCTTTTCAAGCCCGTGAAAGAGGTCCCCGGTATCCTCAACCCTGATCCTTGCGTGCCCGTACTCCCGGTCAACGGTCCTTGCCACCATCCCCCCCGAGACATGGGTGAGAAACTGCATGCCGTAACAGATCCCCAGGACAGGTACCCCCAGGTCAAACAGGGCCTTATCAGCAAGGGGGGCATCGTCATCATATATGCTCGAAGGGCCTCCTGACAGGATTATGCCCTTAGGGGAAAATTCCCTGATCTTTTCAGGTTTCAGATTGAACGGGTGAATCTCGCAATAGACCTTTGCCTCCCTCACCCTCCTGGCGATGAGCTGGGTATACTGGGATCCGAAATCAAGGATCAGTATCTTTTGATCATAAAGGTTCCCGGTCATGTGGGTTCTCCATTCCCCCTACTCCATACGGTAGTTGGGGGCCTCCTTTGTGATTATCACGTCGTGCACGTGGCTCTCCTGAAGTCCGGCCGCTGTAATCTGTATGAACGGGGGGTCGGTCCTCAGTTCTTCAATGCTGGTGCAGCC
>DREN01000050.1 GCA_011051075.1 Deltaproteobacteria bacterium
GAGCTGAGTCTGGTTCTTCAGGTCCATTAACCGAAACAGCAACCAAGGTCCCGGAGAGAGTTCTTGATAACAGGTCTAAATCCTCTGCTTTTACCCACCCCAGGTTCTGAACTACACCGGGATCTGACAGATGACGGCGCAGGTCCAAGCCTATGTCCGAATCCCAGTTAGTGTCCGGATCGTATTGAAAGGCATGCCTCAGCTTTTCGAATACGGGTTCTGCCTTTTCTCCGATTGAATGGGGTTTCTGCCAATGATCCGTCGGCGTCAGCGCCCCTACGGCGATCATCATGACCAGATGACTGACCGAGTGGTGATCAAAAGGGTAGTATCCGGCCGTCCGGTTAACCCGTATCCAGTTCATGCCATCCGTTGTGAGGGCGCAAATTGACAATGCCAGCAGGTCGCGAAGGGATGGGACCCTGGACCATATAGGGTATTTGGGGTTGCGTCGAAGATAATAGGTGGCCAATTTTTTCCGTCCCAGCCAGAATTTCTTTTCAGCATCGGGCGCGGACCAGCGTTCTGGATCTGCAACGTATATGAGCGAATTGAGCAGCCTCCTGTCTGCCGGATTTATCGCGCGCTTTTCCCACCAGCGGCACCAGGTCCACTCCATGGCCGGTGTCCATAGGGGAAAGGAGTTCATGGGTTCCCCGGCATATCGGGAAACCACGTACCTTCTCAGGTCGCCCCTGGTCAGCAGAACTTCAGAGCGCGCCTTGTGGGTGTCCATATTGCCGTGGGTCTCACGAGAGGCATAAACGCCTGGAGCAACCTGAACCAGGTCGCCTGAACCGGCGACAACAGGTGGAATTTGACCCTTGTTAAAAGCGGCATCCCCGTGTTTTTCCCTGATAAAGGCCTCAATCTCGCGTGGCCTGGCCATTTTCAGACTTTTCACAGCTTCCAGGATGAGCTTCGGTAAAGAAACCCTAAGATCTGGTCTCTTGAAAAAGAATTGCGCCTTGTTTTCATCAGGCCTGCGGAGCCTGGTGGTAATATCCTTCTTCAGGTAGGGGTCCGGGCCGGCAACGGTCATAAAAGCGTACCAGCCGAAGTCGCCCAGTCTCACGAAAAGGTGGGGATTATCACCCATGGCCAGGGAAATGTCGCGCGACACAGCGTCATCGTCCGGGTAGGTCTCCAGATATTCCGTGTGAATCCTTTCCAGCGACAGGATCCGATCTGGGTATCGATAAAAAAACATGAGGTGGATTCTGACCGCGCGGAGGGATCGGGCCCTCGCATGCGGGCCACAGACGTATCCCCTGTAGAGTTCAAACTTGTTTCTCAAGAGCGCCAGGACCAGGTTCAGCAGGCCCTCCTCAAAGTTCAGCCTTTCGGCCATCAAAGCCAAGGGGAGAGGCATTTGAAACCGGTCAATCACCTTCGTTAATTGTCTGATGGCCTCTTCTACCACATGTTCAGGGTATTCACTTCGATACCATGCAACACTGTTTTGATAAGCGTTGTTGTCAAGCCAGTTGTTGACACTCTCATGCATACACTTGATGGCTATCAGGAGTTCTCCCGGAAGGGATGCCGCAATACGTTGACGGAGGCTACCTTTATTGACAACATCTTCCGTGCCTGCCAGGGCCCGCCAGATGAGACTGTCGCCTCTCTTGACGGCCTCAGCTATGAAATGGGCCGTTGCGGGACGGCGCAGATTCCTGATTGCCCTTTTCTCATCCGCGGCCAGGTCGAGTGCCCGCCGGTTCAACAGACCCTCCAGGGCCTCGAAAGATAAACCTGGTGTATCCCCATGCCCATTGTGCATGATCAGAACCCGGCGCAAATCAGTATCAAGGGTGCCGAGCGCACGGGCAATCAACTGCCCAGGCGCTGAGGTGTCGTTTGCACGGTCAGTCATAATATCTCGCAGGCTCGTCAGCTGGTCTGTTCCTTCCTAAACTTGCCGATCGTATTCCGTAAATTGCTTTCCGTCCATACCCTGCCGGTTATGGTTCTGTACCCCGCCTTTTCCAGAGCATCAAGGATCTCGTCCACCCCGGCGCCTTCCTCGTGGAACGTTCTTATCAGTTTTAGGGCGTTTTCATGTTGGGCGCGATACCTGTCTTTTGATGATTTATGAGAGGCGCCGCCAGGCCCCCTTTTCCGCACAGTCCGCAGGCCGTGCTTTTTGATTTCGTTTCGCAAAGTGCAAACCGTCCAGGGTTTGCCGGTACGGGTCTTATACCCCCGCTCGACTAAATATCGTTTGATTTCATCCACTGACGAACCCTGGTCAAGCTCACCTCTAACTACCTCCATGGCCTTTTCGAACTGCTCCCGGTAACGATCCCTGACCCTCAGAGGAGGTGGTTCGACAGACGTCTCAAGCTTCGGGGGGAGGTAATTAACGTTATCGGACAACCGCTGCCTCCTGGTTTCAAACCGGGTTTTCATTTCGTGGTAAACGGGGCAATCCGGATCGCAGGCCGCTTTCAATCCATTTTGTTCACAGCCGCAGTCGAAAGGCAGATCCGAGGTTCCGTAGATATACTTGATGAGGGATTTGGTGCTGTGACGGATCCGGGATGGTGAAGATGATGAAATCCGGGACAGCTCATCCACGCAGTAATCCATTACCCAGTTGCCACACCTGTCCGCCGGAACGTCGCAGTGCTTCAGCCAGGCAAGTATGAAATGGGTGACATCCTGCCGGGTTGGAAAGGATTCCTCAGGCCTGAAACGGGAGGGAACAACCCCGTTGGTTAGGAGGTCAAAAATGCAGGGGTATATCTTCTGTTCTTGGGCACCTTCCAGAATATCCTTTAGTTCCTCAATTCGTTTCGCCATGTTTCAATATCCGCAGCTTGTCAATAACTCAGGACAGCTCCCTGACCCCGAACTTATTGAGATACCGATATCCACGGTACGCGGTTTATAATAAAAGATGTTATTCCCCAGGAGGAATAAAGAGCTTCCTCCCATATCTCCGCAACCCAGTTGGAGGCGTCTGTATCCAGGACCAGGCTGAGAGCCTGCGGAGGAATGAATTCTTAGCAGATCCTTTTCAGAAAGTCACCTCTTTTCCGGGGTGGGGGACGTTATGTTGCGAGTCTTATTATGTTGTGTGTTTTGAGAGAGGTGAGGGTGCGGTACAACCCTGAGGATGAAATCTGGCGTGAAGGAAAGTTCAGAGATCTTGTGCGCACCCGCAGTTTATTCTGTTTTTGGGCGGTACGTGAGCTGGGTGTGAGCATGACATCCCTGGCGCGTCTAATGAATATTTCGACGAAGGCAATGAGCAAATCGTTGCCCCGAGGGGGCTGGCATCGCCAAAAAGGAAGGGTTTGAGCTAATTTAAGTTAAAAAATTAAGAGCGTCCCCGCGTCTCATAATCTCAGTCTTCTTTTTGGGGCGGGAGCTTTATCCTCTTGAAGACCAGGTCGTTCATGTTCTGGTGTGTAACCGCCATCTGGGAGATCAGTTCCTTGATGCCTTCCTTGAACGCGCCAGGGTCATGGAACGGGTGTGTTCCCTCCACCACCCTGAGGTCGGGGTAATCCCTCTTTATTGTCTCCATGAAGGCGTCCTTGAAAGGGCACAACTGTATGAGGCAGGAACTCAGATGGAGTGAGTCAATCCCGTAGTCCACCAGGGCCTGGACCTTCTGCCAGATGCGGTCCGATCCAACGGCCGTGGGACACCCGCCGCAATGAATAACGCCCACCAGATCCAGGGGTTCATCCGCAGGGTAGTCCTTGAACGATCCCTCTCTCCCGCGCAGGTTTCCGAAACAGCCGATCATGACGCAGTCCAGCTCCCTTGTGGTGATCTCACATCCCAATATGCCTACCTTTGCCATACCCTTCCTCCATGTCGCTTCATCCCCTCAGGTCAGCCAGCGTTTCCTTCGTTTATAAAACTTGACGTCCCGGTAACTCCTCTTGGTGCCCATCTCGGTGAGCCCCAGGTAAAACATCTTCACGTCTTCGTTCTCCCTCAGCTTGTCCACTGAATCGTCCAGGACGATTTTGCCGTTTTCCATGACATAGCCGTGTTCTGCAATGGAAAGGGCCAGGTGTGCGTTCTGCTCCACCAGCAAAATGGTGATCTTCTGTTCCTGGTTAAGCTGCTTTATGATCTTGAATATCTCCGCCACCAGGATGGGGCTCAGGCCCAGGGACGGCTCATCGAGCATGAGCATCTTGGGAGATGCCATCAACGCTCTGGCAATGGCGATCATCTGCTGTTCACCGCCTGAGCAATAGCCTGCCATTCGGTGGGTGATATTAGCCAGTCGGGGAAAATGCGTATACATCAAAGC
>DREN01000064.1 GCA_011051075.1 Deltaproteobacteria bacterium
ACAAAAAGCGTGAAATCCTGTGCCAGGGTATAGGGTAGTTCCACGTATCCCTCTTCACCCACCCCTTTCCTGACAAAAAACGGAAAGATGGTCCCTGTCCCGTCGGCCTGTGGTTCAAAGGGGTCTGTGTCAAATGTAGAGGCATCATACTCTATGTTCAGGTCATGGATCCAGTCGAGGTTGTGGTGCATGGCCGGTGAGCGGAATCCGACTGCCCCCCACTGGGCAAGGTAGTGATTGATACGCTTCGCGCGTTTGAGGAAGAGTTCTCTCGACTGATAGAGCTTTCCATCGTGCAACAGCCCATGGACTCCCACCTCAAATCCGTTGTCTGTGAGGTAATGCCGGAGTTCAGCAGAAACGGTATATCGCTCAGGGACAAAGTTAAAAGAAGAACGGAATCCCAGGCCCTTTTCGAGGTCTGCCAGTCTGCGGCATCTTTCCTGGCCAGCGGCAGTATCTACATCGTGGGTTAGGACAAGGGCGAAACGTTTATCATCTGGCCACCCGGAGCATCCGGTAGGCCTCTTGGCTGCCCCTGGATCAATGGGCCAGATATGACCGCAGGATCTGCGTTTACGAAGCACGAGATATCTTCGTAATGCGATCTGGCAATAGCGTGGAATGACCGGCTTCATAAGGTAGAATATTCTGTTAGTGATCATAGGGGCGTCTGCCTCCACAGGTCCATTGTTCAGTGCGGGATCTATCCACAGGCCTCAGGTTTTGAGAAACCAGCCCAGGGCAAGTGGAGCTTCACCCCACATGTCTGTACAAGAAAGACCCAAGCAGATTCAACAAAGGTATGGGCATCCTTCTAAAAATGGGAGCAAAGGCCTGAGTTTGGGGGATGTTAACCACAAAGGAACGGGCCCTGAAGTCGTACCTGTAGTACCTCAGCACCTCTTCCCGTGTGCCCCAGGCCCGCTTGAACTGCAGAAGGCCGGTATTTTCTGGTTCCGTCCTCCCAAAGCTGATACTTTCAAATCCCCTTTCACTGTACCACTTTATGGCCTCCCACATCACAAGGTTGTTCGGCCTTTTACTCTGAAATGCCCTTTCCGATGCTCCGTACTTATATATGGCCCTCCTCCCAAAATGGAAAAAGATGGCCCCCGCAATATTCCGTCCTCTAAACGAGGCGAGCACAACAATCCCTTTTCCCTTGGAAATAATGTAGTTATGCACGTTCTCGAAAAAGGAGCGAGGCTGTGGTGGAAGGCCGTGATCTTTTCTTGTAATGGAGTTCAGCCGGTAGAACTCCATGACCGAAGTTAGGGAATGGGAAATAGACACCCGGAGGTTTTCCTTCAGGGCCTTCCTGATATTCCTCCTTGTGCTCCCTTTGAAGGCGTGGAATATGGTGTCAGAGTCTCGCTCCAGGTCTAAAACATGCCTATAAAACCGATTGGCTGGCGAGAAATTGCCCAAGAATTCATGCCCGCCTCTCAATTCGAGGTACTTCCAGCCGTTTTTGGTCCCGTACTTAACCATATCGTCCAGTACTATTTCAAAGTGTCCTTTTTCCCGGATAATGGGCGGGCAATAATCGGAAAAGGGAAGAGACACACCTCTTCGGCCTGTCAGGATACTCTTTACCTCCATGAGGGGGATGATGCTTACCGGGGCCTTGTTCTGAAAGATCATGAAAAAAACAGGGATGTAAGCGTACGACTCTGAAAGCGTCTTTGCCCAGGCCGAAGAATGGAAAAAGGAATATTCCGGGTTTAAGAGTATAAGCTCGTGCCAGCCGGGATATCTGGTGGGGTCAACGATTTGGGATGTTATCTTCATGCAGCATAAAAGAGTAGGGTGAGGATTCTATCCGAGGCATAGAGAAAATTGGCCGCAGACCCACACAGACGGACACAGCCCCGGAAAGTGCCAGATCTTTGCGTGCTATTGAAGGGCGTCGATAACCTGTCTTATCTTATCACATACATACCTAATCTTATCCTCTGTCAATTCTGGAAACATGGGCAGAGAAATCAGTTCTCGGGCGCATTTTTCAGCCACAGGGAAACTTCCCTCACCAAGTCCAAGGAAGCTGTACGCCTTCTGCAGATGAACCGGCACAGGATAATGGACGCCGCAATGGATACCTCTTTTGAGAAGTTCACTGATGATCTGATTCCGGTGGTTAACGCGGATGGCGTAGATATGGAAAACATGTTTCCCGTATTCGGCCCTGACCGGCGTGATAATCCCGGGCATGCCGTTAAGGAGATCATCATAGATCAGGGCGTTATTCCTGCGGGCCTCGCTCCAGTCAGGCAGGTATCTCAATTTCACACTGAGAACCGCGGCCTGTAATCCGTCCATGCGGGCGTTCCATCCAATGGTACCATGGTAGTATTTTTCTGCCTGCCCGTGGTCACGAAGATGGCGTATGGTTTCTGCCAGGTCGGACCTGTTTGTGACAACCGCCCCCGCCTCTCCATAGGCCCCTAAATTCTTGCCCGGGTAGAAACTGAAGCAACCCGCGTCGCCTATGGACCCGGCGGGTCTCCCCCTGTACTGGGCTCCATGGGCCTGACAGGCATCCTCTATGACGGCTAAGCCGTGGGCCCTGGCGATCTCCATGATCGGATCCATATCAGCCGCCTGTCCAAAGAGATGTACCGGAATAATTGCCCTGGTCCTGGAAGTGATGGTCCGCTCCAACAACTCAGGATCCATATTAAAGGTCTTTTCGTCTATGTCCACGAAGACCGGCCTGGCCCCGCTGAAGGTGATGGCCTCGGCAGTGGCGATAAAGGTGTTGGGGACCGTGATTACCTCATCTCCCTCTCCGATACCAAGGGCCAGGAGACTCAGCCAGAGTGCCTCAGTGCCGCTGCCAACTCCAACCGCTGAACGGCACGCGCAGAAAGAGGCGAACTCCTCTTCGAACCGGGCCACAAAGGGGCCTCCGGCGAATGCGCAGTCGTTCATCACCTGCCCGATTGCCCCTGAAATTTCCTCTTTAATCGACCTGTACTGGACCCTCAGGTCTAAAAACGGAACGTTCACATGCCCTCCTCTATCTTTCTTAGTACTCTGGCCGGATTTCCAACCACAAGGGTGCGGGGGGGAACATCCCTGGTTACAACACTGCCGGCGCCTACTACCGCCCTTTCACCAATTGTGACACCACCCAGCACGGTGGCACTGGACCCTATGGAGGCATTTTTTTCAACAAGGGTCGGAACGCAGGTCCAGTCTTCATCTGTCTGCATCTCACCATCCTCAATGGTGGCCCTCGGATAGAGGTCATTTATAAACGTCACGTTATGACCAACAAAGACCCCGTCCCTGATATGGACACCTTCACAGATGAAGGTGTGGCTGGAGATTTTACAGTTTTTCCCTACCGTAGCCCCCTTTTGTATCTCCACGAATGTGCCTATCCTGCTGTTTTCTCCTATCTCACATCCGTAAAGGTTGACAAAATCGTAGATCCTGACATTCCTGCCAAGTTTTACGTCTGATGCAATCTTTCTCATCGGTCCTGCAGGTACCCTATAGGGACTTCACAGCCCCGGTTTCTTAACGATTCAGTCGAGGCCTCAAGCACCTGAACAACTCGAAGGCCGTCCGTTCCACTTGAGTTGGATTTATCGCCGGTCCTGATGCAGTCAAGAAACTGCTGGCACTCGACCTTGAGCGGTTCAGTCTGCCTGATATAGGGGGAGTACATATCCCCGTAATGATAGGAGTAGTGGAACTCCGCAAAGGTGTCGTAGTGGGGGGGGGCCTCAACCCTTTTGTCGTATACCTTTATCTTTTCAATAGGTTCCAGATCGTCGTAAAGGAGCATCTTTTTGGTCCCCACAAAGGTCATTTCACGCACCTTATTTGGGTCGAGCCAGCTGCTCTGGATGGCTGAAAAACCGCCGTTGGAAAGGCTCAGGGTCATATTGGTCACATCCTCAATACCCTCTGTGAAATGGGCCTTCCCCTGGCAGTTTACCGATAGGGGGGTCGCATCCAGGACGTAGAGGATGATCGATATATCGTGCGGCGCCAGGTCCCAGGCCACATTAATATCTTTCTGGAAAAGGCCCAGGTTAAGGCGTCTTGAACTGATGTAGAGGATATCTCCCAGGTCCCCGTTCTTGATGATCTCCCTGATTTTTCGAACAGGGGATGAATAGATAAAGGTATGGCCCACCATGAGAGTCAGGTTGTGTCTCTCGGCAAGCTCGTTCAGCCTGAAACCATCGGCCGACGACATGGCCATCGGTTTTTCAATAAAGGTATGCTTTCCAGCCTCAAGGCTTTTTTTCCC
>DREN01000130.1 GCA_011051075.1 Deltaproteobacteria bacterium
ATATAATCGTGGGGATCGCAAAGGGCGCGGGTATGATAATGCCCAATATGGCCACCATGCTCTGCTTCATCTTGAGCGATATTGCGATTGAACCCCGGGAACTTAAAAAGGCCCTCCTGTCCTCGGCGGAAACCACCTTCAACCGGATCTCCGTGGACGGAGACACCAGCACCAACGATACGGTCCTGGCAATGGCCAACGGCCTCGCGGGAAACGGCGACCTGGATGAGGATGACTATAAAGGCTTCTACGAAGGCCTGAGAAGCGTCATGTGGGACCTTGCCCGCATGATAGTCCGGGACGGTGAAGGCGCCACAAAGCTGGTGAGCGTTGAAGTGTTAAACGCGTCCTCGCCTTCAGACGCCCTCACAGCGGCCAGGACAGTGGCCAACTCAAGCCTTGTGAAGACCGCCCTTTACGGCCAGGACCCCAACTGGGGAAGGATTATGGCGGCCCTGGGGAGGGCGGGGATCGATATGCGGGAAGATCTGGTGGACCTCTGGATCGATGATGTGAGGATCGTGGAGGGCGGCCTGGGAAAGGGTGGTGACGCCGAATGGCGCGCATCTGAAATAATGAGAGGAAAGGAGTTTTCTCTCTTTATCGACCTTCACCAGGGAGACTGCCATGACCGGATCCTGACCTGCGACCTTACCCACGAGTATGTGAGCATAAACGCGGACTACCGTACCTGAGGGGTTTAGATTGGAAATTGGAAATTAGAAAGTGGAAATTAGAAATTGGAAATTGAGGGCACCCCTTGAAAGCTGATGCCTGAACCCTTAACGCCCTGGGCCTGAGTAAGGCTGCTCATCGGTTCAGACATCAGATATTTGCCGGATTTTTTGATTTCCGGTATCCAATTTCGCGTGGTGAGTTAATCATGTTTGCAGTGATCATGTGTGGAGGATCGGGCACGCGCTTCTGGCCTGCCAGCAGGAGGCAGAGGCCCAAACAGTTCCTGGATATCACGGGGAGGGGACCCATGGTGGTGGAGACCTGCGACAGGCTGGCCCCCGTGGTCCGGGACCAGGATATGATCCTTGTGCTGGGAAAAGATCATCTCGAGGAGACAAGGAAGCTGTTCAACGGGCGAGATGTTCAGATGCTCGCTGAACCCGTGGGAAAAAATACCGCCCCCTGCATGGGACTGGGTGCCCTGTATGCTCAACACCTGGGGTGCCGGGGGCCTGTGGCATTCCTTCCCGCAGACCATTTCATAGGTGATCCGCAGAGGTTTCTGGAGGACCTCGGTACCGCGGAAAGGGTTGCGCAAGGTGGCGGCATCGTTACCCTGGGGATCGTGCCCAACAGGCCTGAGACCGGTTACGGTTACATAAGGAGGGGTCAGGACCGGATAGACGTGGATGGAAGAACGGCCTACAGGGCCCTGGAGTTTGTTGAAAAGCCTGACCTTGAAAAGGCCCGGGCCTATCTTGCCGGCGGTGAGTACTACTGGAACGGCGGCATATTCGTTGCCAGGCCGGAGATCATCCTTGGGGAAATAAGGAAACAGATCCCCGGGCTTTACGAGGGGCTGGAAAGGCTTGGCAGGTCCCTGGACCGGGGAAATCTTGAGGAGGAGCTGAAGGCTGTTTACCCGGCGCTCGAATCGGTCTCCTTTGACTACGGCATCATGGAAAACACCAAAGAAGATCTCTTTGTAATCCCCTCTGAGTGCGGGTGGAGCGATGTGGGTTCATGGGGTTCACTCTACGATCTGAGGCGTCCTGAACAGGACGGTGAGGGTAACCTTGCCGAGGGTGAGACCCTCCTTGTGGAGTGTGAAAGGAGTTTCGTGTCGGGCCGGGCCGGTCGGCTGGTCGCCTGTCTGGGGCTTAGAGAGGTCCTGGTCGTGGATACGGACGATGCCCTGTTGGTGGCCGATCTGAACAGATCCCAGGATATTCGAAAGGTGGTTGAGGGGCTGAAAAGGGGGGCCAGGGATAAGATGTTATGAGCCGGAGGCCCTCATGCTGGCAAGGACTACCCGTACCTCTTCTCCCGTGGAACGTAGTACCTTCTTTCGGGCGGTAATGTTAAAGGAATCCGACACCTGCCTGAAAAACTCCATACTGGTCTTTCTGAGCCCTTCTGCCAGCACGACTTCTCCCGACGGTCTCAGACAGGTATTGATAAGCTTCAGGATCGGCTGATAATCCTCTTCCTTGTATATGACCTCCGAACCGATGATGTAGTCAAACATTCCATCCATGTGCGGGTGGCCCCAGTCCAGTTGAACGATCTTGGGGTTCGGCTCATCCGCGGCCAGGTTTACACGGGCATTGGCCCTGGCAAAGTTCAGGGCATGTGGGTTGTACTCGCTCATGGTTACCCGATGCCCGAAGGCGGATGCCACGACCCCCACCACGCCCATGCCGCAGCCGATCTCGAGAAAGCGCTTTTCCAGGTCCACGGGCATTTCCGCCAGGTGATGAGATAGGACGATTGAGGCCTCCCATATCCTGGCCCACAGGGGAAAATCGTGGAGCAGATCCCCCGGATCAAGGAACCTGTCGATCGATTTTGGGACGAAAAACCGAAACCGCCGCTCCCTGATCACAAGATCGGTGGAGTCGGTTTCATACTCCTCAAGGAACGATTCGAGAGAAAACATGGGGCAGAGAAGGCCTCCTGATGAATGTGTCAGTTGACAAGGGACTTAGCCCATCCGGTCATCCCGTGTCAAGGAATGTTTGCGCGCCTGTTTCCCCAGATCCATGAATTCCAACCACCGTGCAGACCGTGACCCTGGCAGTTTACAGCAATGGGGTCCATGTGGTAGGGTGAAACCTCACTACCGCTTCTCCCCTGCCAGTTCCTGGGTATGGGGGGTTTGGAGGAGGAAAACCGGTTCAAGAGGTATCCATGGACGCTATTTTATCTGAAAAACAGCGGGTGGTGCGACGTTCCGTGCGCAGGTTCTGTGAACGGGAGCTTGGACCCATCGCCGGGGAGATAGACCGGGAGGCCCGCTTTCCATGGGAGGTGGTGGAAAAGATGGGAAAGCTCGGGTACTTCGGGATACAGGTCCCCGGTGATCTGGGCGGGGCCGGCCTGGACACCCTCAGCTATGCCATTATAATCGAAGAGATCTCAAGGGTCTGCGCGGGTTTGGGGCTCTGTGTGACCGTTCACAACAGCGTGGCCGTGTACCCAATCCTGGCCTTTGGTACAGAGGAACAGAAGCGGCGGTGGGTACCGCCCCTTGCCCGGGGCGAAAAGATCGGGGCCTTCTGCCTTACAGAACCCAACGCCGGATCAGACGCCACCGGGATCGAGTCCACCGCCATAAGGGGCGGAGATCACTACGTGGTTAACGCCAACAAGGTCTTTGTGACCAACGGGGGTGTGGCCGATATCTGCCTGTTTTTTGTCCAGACCAATCCAGGCGCCGACCGGAAAGAGATCAGCGTAATAGTTGCAGAGCGGGGAACCCCTGGGTTTCTGGTGGGAGATCTTGAGGACCTGTGCGGGATGCGTTCAAACCCGGTAAGCTCCATACGCCTTTACGATTGCCGCATCCCCCTAAGAAACCTCTTAGGCAAAGAGAGTCAGGGCCTCAGGATCGGTCTTACTACCCTTGATACGGGGAGGATGGGAATCGCGGCCCAGTCCGTGGGGATCGCCCAGGGGGCCTTTGATGAGGCCCTTCGCTATGCCGGACAGCGCAGGCAGTTCGGTGTGCCCATAGAGAGGCACCAGGCCGTTCAGTTCATGATCGCGGATATGGGAACCCTTGTGGAGGCGGCCAGGCTCATGACCTATCGGGCGGCCAGGTTCAAGGACCTTGAAAGGCCCTTTTCCAGGGAATCGGCCATGGCAAAGCTGTTTGCCTCTGAGGCCTCCTCCAGGGTAACGGATATGGCCGTGCAGATCCACGGGGGATACGGGTATTCAAAGGCCTACCCTGTGGAGAGGTACTTCCGGGATGCCCGCGTGACCAGGATCTATGAAGGGACCTCAGAGGTCCACCGCATGGTGATTGCAAGGGGGCTGTTGTGATTGTCGATTGATGATTGAAGGGGTAGAGTGCTGAAGGGAGTAGGGTGTATTGATTCGATTCCCGGGTAAAACTGATGAGCATCTCCTTTTTCCAGCATCAAGCATCCAGTATCCAGCATCGCTTCGCCTCAAGCAATGGATTACATTTTTTCGAGCTGTGCTTTTCGACTTCAGCAATTGCGGATACGGGATCTATCCCGTCCCTGGGGGCCCCTATCCCAAAAGGCCTCACCAAATCTACAGTACCCACATTGATCGCC
>DREN01000470.1 GCA_011051075.1 Deltaproteobacteria bacterium
CCTGATGTGTTGACCTTTTATTCGGAGATCCTGGAGGATCATGACTTCATTCCCATCACTGCTGATAGTGGTTTGGAGGGGCTCATTAAGGCGCGGGATGAAAAGCCGGACCTCATTCTCCTTGACATCATGATGCCCAAGAAAAGCGGGATGTTGACGTACAAAGAACTGAAGAAGGACGAGAACCTGAAGGATATTCCGGTAATCATCATTACCGCCATCTCGAAGGAAGTCGACTACAAGAGCCTTTTGGACAGATCCAGTACCGGGAAAGTAGGGCCGCAGGGACATTTGACAAAACCCCTGAAACCGGAAGAACTCATCGAAGAAATAAAAAGGGTGATTGGCTAGCCCTGTTCTCCTGGTTTTTTCCGGCCCGGAGATTCTCCCTCACAAAAGGGGCACATGCCGAAGGCCTTGTGCGAAATGTTTGTGGATATCGGCTCATGAGGAGGGGTGTGTCCGAAGAGCTTCTCTTTTGCCTTGTCACAGGCCGGTAAATACACTATATTCCTGTTCAAAAACCTCGTGAGAGAAAATGCAAATGCCCTGTTGGGCCTGTGAACAAGGAGGGAAGCATGGAAAAAATAGAATTCATCAGCGCACGGGAGGTCCTTGATTCCAGGGGAAACCCCACCGTAGAAGTAGAAGTGGGCCTGGACGACGGAAGCTTCGGGAGGGCTGCGGTCCCCTCGGGCGCCTCCACGGGGAAGTTTGAGGCAGTAGAACTTAGGGACAAGAAGAAAAAAAGGTTTGGAGGGAAGGGTGTTGAGCAGGCGGTCAGGAACGTGAACAAGGTCATTGCCCCTGCCCTCAAAGGTATGGAGGCGGAGGACCAACGGCTTGTGGACAAAACGCTTATCGAGCTGGACGGAACACCCAACAAGAGCAAGCTGGGCGCTAATGCCATTCTGGGCGTTTCTCTGGCCGTGGCCAGGGCCGCAGCAGACGCCTTTTACATGCCCCTCTATCGTTATATCGGCGGCACCAACGCTTGCAGAATCCCCATGCCCATGATGAATATCCTCAACGGCGGGATGCACGCCTCCAACAATGTGGATCTCCAGGAGTTCATGATCATGCCCATCGGGGGAAAGACTTTTAAAGAGGCCCTCCGAATGAGCGTAGAGGTCTTCCATGCCCTTGCAGGAGTCCTCAAGGCAAAGGGCTATTCCACTGCCGTGGGAGATGAAGGAGGGTTCGCCCCCGACCTCCAGTCCAACGAGGAAGTTATCGAAATGATCCTTGCAGGAATAAAAAAAGCCGGCTACCGGGCTGGAAAAGATATAGCCCTGGCCCTGGATCCCGCGTCGTCTTCTTTTTACAAGAATGGGAAATATGTGTTTTTCAAGTCCGACGGTTCCAAGCGAACGGGAAAAGAGATGATCGAGTTTTACAAGGACTGGGTGAACCGGTACCCTATTGTTTCCATCGAAGACGGCCTGGCGGAAAATGACTGGAAAAACTGGAGCAAAATGACCAAGGTAATGGGTGACCGCATCCAGATTGTGGGAGATGATATCTTTGTCACCAACACCAAACGGATTGCGCGGGGCATCAAGGAAGGTTCCGCCAATGCAGTGCTCATCAAGCTGAACCAGATAGGGACGCTCACCGAGACCCTGGAGGCCATTCAGATGGCCCATAAGGTGGGCTGGAATGCGGTTATTTCCCATCGGTCAGGTGAAACAGAGGACACCTTTATTGCGGACCTTGCCGTGGCCACCGGTACGGGACAGATCAAGACGGGATCTTTGTGCCGATCGGAACGTATCTGCAAATATAATCAGCTCCTGAGAATTGAGGAAGAACTCGGCAAGCAGGCGGAATTCGGGTGGGAGGCGTAAATGGCATACGACGCATCCAAGGACCAGCTGCTTGAATCATGGGAAAATGATGAAACCGGACTTCTGCTCAGCATATACCGGTATGGCGAAGGGGACCCGAAGCTCCAGATCGGGCCCCGTTCTTATACCAAGAAGGATGGGTCAAAGGGGACTACCAAGACAGGACGCCTTTCCATCGACGATGTCCTCTGGCTTTGCGACATCCTGGAGGATGTAAAGGAAAAAATGAACGGTTATTTCATGGAGGAGTGAAAACCATCTGTCATCCCTCAATGGTTCCCGACTCCACCAGAATAACACGGAGCGTTTCCCTGCCCTTTTCATCCAGTGCCTGCAGTGGGGCTCGTACCGGGCCGCCGTAGTAGCCGAGCATATCCAGTGCCGCTTTCAGTCCCGCGATGCCGAAGCGCCCGGTCACCGCTCCATTGAGTGGAATTATCTCCCTCTGCAGTTCTGCCGCCTCGCTGACGAGGCCCTTTCGGAACAGGTGGTAGATATCAAGGCCCTGTTGCGGAGCAACATTGGCCACGGCCATGATCCCTCCTGCTGCGCCCACTGCCAGGGCGGGGAAGAAAAACCCTCCGGACCCGGCCAGGACCTGAAATCCCTTTCCCGTCAGCCGCACCATATCAGCGATTTTTGCGATATTTCCACCGCTGTCTTTTATGCCGATGATATTGGGATGTTCCGCCATGCGGGCTACCGTTTGACTGTCCAAATCAATGTGCGTAAATTTCGGGACGTTATAAATCAGGACGGGAATAGGCGACGCGTCAGCAACGGCGAAGTAGTAGCCGGCCAGTGCTTCTGCACTCATTTTTCCCCGGTAAAAGTGGGGAGTGATGACCAAGGCCGCATCAGCCCCGATCTCCGCTGCCTGGTAAGTAAGTTCAATGGTCGCACTGCTTGATTCGCATCCTGTCCCGGCAATCATCCATTTGCCGGGTGGTATTGCCTTCCGAGCTGTCTCGAGCACAGCCAGTTTTTCATCATGGGTCAGATATACGGGTTCGCCGTTTGAACCCAGGACCACATACCCGGCCAACCCATAGACGTTCCATCGCTCAAGATTATCGGCCAGGGCCTGATGATACACCTCTCCCTGGGTGGTAAAGGGTGTGGGAACAGGCGGCAGAACGCCAGCCAGCGATATTTCGAGTTTATTCATTCTTAAGTATCCTTTCTTTTCGGAGTGAATGATTCATAGTTGATAACAGCGCCAAGAGCAATTGCAGCCGTCTCTGCCCGCAGGATCTGCGGGCCCAGGGAAACAGGACGAAAGCCAGCCTCTTGGGCGCGCGATATTTCTCCGGGAGCAAATCCACCCTCCGGTCCCACGAGGGCCAGGACGGCTTTTGACCGGTCCAGAGTCGATCGAAGCGTTGATTTGAGGTCCCTGCCTTCTTCTTCCTCCCAGAGAATGATTTTCAAGGTTTCCTCCGGGAAGGGTCTCTGGAGCAGTTCAGTGAAGGTGGTTACCGCTGTGATCTCCGGGGGCCGTGAACGATCCGACTGTTTGGATGCGGCTATGGCGATATCCTGCCACCGCTTTACCCTCTTTGCCCGCTTATCTTCCCGGGGACGGACCACGGTCCTTTGTGAAATAAAAGGATGGATGGTGTTCACCCCCAGTTCTGTTGTCTTTTGAATTACCAGGTCCATGGCACCGGATTTCAGCACCGCTTGCCCAATGAACAACTGCACCGGAGATGCAGGAGGGGAAGGGAGCGGCCGTTCCAGAAAAACAGTGACGACTCCCTGCTCCGTCGAGCGAATAACGACCTGAAAACGAAGACCTCTTCGGTCCAGGAGGACAAAACGATCCCCCGGGCCCATCCTCAATACCCGGGTGATATGCCTTGCCTCGCTGCCCGCAATGGTCACCGAGCCTTCTTCTGCAGGTATCTTTTCGACAAAAAAACGGCGCACCAGGGTCTCCTCAGCAGGATTTCCGGGCAAGCAGGCAGGCCCACTCTTCCTGGGAGAGTATCTTTTCAAGGGTGAAACCATGTTCCTGGAAAAAAGGAAACACAAGGTCCGTCTGCTCTTGAAGCAGCCCCGAAAGGATCAGGTATCCTGAAGGTTTTACTACCCGTGGAAAATGATCCTGGAGGTCCAGGATGGTTTGCAGGATCAGGTTGGCGGTCACCACAAGAAAGCCGTCCATCAATTCCGCCAGAGGTGTGGAGGCAACCTCAATCTCATTCCCGAGGCCGTTCAAACGGATGTTTTTCCCGGCCCACTGAAGTGCCTCTTCATCTATGTCAAGGGCCTTGATCTTTTTTGCACCGAGCATGGCCCCGTAGATGGCCAGGATCCCGCTTCCCGTACCCACATCAAGCAAATCCCAAGAGGGGGTTTTGGGAACCAGTTCCATGGCCCGCAGGCAGAGTCGCGTGGATGGATGTTTCCC
>DREN01000198.1 GCA_011051075.1 Deltaproteobacteria bacterium
AATAAATCCCCTGAATTCCACGACCTGGTCATAATCGGGGCCGGCCCCGATTATGACCAGGTCGTGGAATTCAGGGGATTTATTATTCGTCTCTGTCATGATGACGCCCTTTGGATTGACACCCCGGTGAAGTAGAAAAAAAAGATTCCACGGGGTGAAGTTGTTTGTTTATGATCCTGAACATCTCCGTTTATCTGCGTCGCCTGATTAACAGTCCGATCACATCTCTACGGTGAACTTGTCCGTCTCCTCGTTCCAGGTTGCAATCAGAGAGTAGACCAGGAAAACAGCTATCAGGATAATTACCGCCCATTTATACCCGATGGTGTCGGGTATGAATACCCTGTCACCCATCAACGCCTTAAGGCCTCCATAGGAGTTGATCAGGGCCTTGAATAGGGAATTGCCAAGGGCAAAGCAGACCACCACCACCATGAGCTTGATATGCCCCTCCCCAGCACGCCACACGCTCCCAGATCCGCATCCTCCGGAAATCAGCATGCCGAAGCCAAAGATGATACCGCCCACCAGACTCCCGAACCAGAAGGTCTGGGTCACATAGACCTCTTCCCCCCGCAGTCCGGTCCACTTAAGGGCGGCAAAGCCGAGGATGCTGATGATGATGCCGTAGGTCACCGCCCTTACCATATCCCCTTCCCCTGTCATGAAAGGATCTCTGAAGCATCGGACAAAACAGAAGCGGGTCCTCTGAATAATTATGCCGAAGGCGATGCCGCACAGGAGAAGCCCCCCGACCCTGGTATAGGCCTCCCGGGCGTAAAACCATGCGGCAACAATTGCGCCTATGAACACCAGTGCGCCCACGTACGGTTCTATGCTGAGGAGGTTGACGCCCTTGCCCCCTGAGGTTCCCTTGGGTGGGCTTGATGGGAGATTCATCATTTCCCAGTAAAGGTAGCGAAGGCCCAGGTAGGCGCCCATCACAAGGCCCACCATCATGGCAAGGCCGGCAAAGGACAGGGCGCTGGTGGCAATATAAAATCCGCCCACGTTACAGCCTCCGGCCATTGCAGAACCGATCCCCAAGAGAGAGCCGCCCACCACGCCCTTGATCAGTTCGCGGCCGGGGGCCATGCGGAGGGCAAACTGCTTGGACATGAGCGCAGAGCCGAAGGCCCCCCAGAGAAGACCAAGGGTAAGTATGGAGTTTGTGGATATAAGGGGTGAGACCGGGGGATGGCTGTAAAGGCCTATCTGATGGAACAGCCAGTCGGCCCAGTTTCTCAGGCCCCCCACCACACCCCAGGGCCTGGCCCAGGCAAAGGTGAGCACACTCATGATCCCGATGAGGATTCCGCCCAGCCACAGGGGCCAGTTCTCGTAGAATACGGTGGAATAAGCCCGCTTCAGGATACCGCCCACAACGCTTGTTTCATTATTTTCACCCATGAGAATTCAAGCCTCCCTCTTAGAGCTCTTTCACTCCGTCAACAGCCTTCATCTTCCTCTATGACGAATTTCTCCTTTTTCTGGGGAACGGATTTAGCCGCAGGGGGCGGCGGTGCCGCAGCCTTTGCCTGCGCTGGACCCTGCAAAGACACGTCTGGCGCCAGAAGACCTGCATCCTTGTTTACCTTTTCCGCCAACGCGGAGATTACGGACATGTCATAGTATCTCCAGGCAACGAGAGATGCGGGGTCAGCCTGTACCGCCCTTCTGAAGAACTCCTTGGCGTCAAGGAATTTTCCCCTTTGATACGATTGCTTCCCGAAACGGATCATCTGAGCACAGAGGGCCTTGTCAGGGACAAAGGAAGGGGCCTCTCCGGCAGGGGCGTGAGGGGGCAGGAAAACTGAGGAGCTGAGAATGACAGCCATCAGGGTAAAGTATAACGCTCTGGTCTTCATGGTTTATGCCTCCTTGAAAAATAATCTGTCTGTAACAGGGTCATCAGATCTCAATCTATCCTTTTAACCGGGAATTGGAGTTCTGTAAAGAAAAATTACCCCCCGCATGAGATACGGGGGGTATCATTTCGATCGTTGTTCACTCCGATCTTACAGTTCCCAGATCAGGTAGGTTCCGTCCAGGTTGCACTTGCATCCGGCCTTCAAGTACTTCACGTCAAACCCTTTCTCCTTGAGGAGCAGGTAGGCCATCTCTCCCCTGACCCCGGTCCTGCAGTGGACCACCACGAACTTGTCGTGTGGGATATCATCCAGCCTGGCGGGCAGTTCGTCGAGCGAGATATTTATGGCGCCAGGGAAATGACCGGCAGCGTATTCCGAAGGCCCTCGCACATCGATCACCGTGATTGCCTGGGTCTTCAGGGCGGCCTCAAAGGTGGGGATGCTGATCTGTCCGGGCTCTAATTTCCTCACATAGACAATCTCCTTGGCAGCAGGCCCTGTCTTGATGTCATAACCCCTTTTCTGCCACTCAAGTACCCCGGGAAACTCGAGAAGGGAGACCTTCTTATATCTCCAGCCTCGGGCGGTCTTTATCGCCTCTATGGATTCCTCTACGTTATCCGAGTAAAAGACAATGGGAGCGGTTAAGGATTCCGGGAAGGCATCCTTGGCGTTTGCGAGCCTTCCAGCCGGGATGCCCACGGCCCTCGGAATATGGCCGGCGGCTACGGCGGCCGGATCACGCAGATCTATCAAAACGATATTGGCGGTCCTCACATAATCGGGAGTTGAAACGGTGTAATGCCCCGCCTTTTTCCATGCGGGCATCCCTTCCACATAAACCCGCACATTCTTCCATCCCCACTTCTTCGCCAGACCGGCGGATTTGGGACTCATGCCTCATGTGGGGCCTCCGCAGTAGAATATGACCAGTTTATCCTTGTCGCAGGGGAGTAGTTTCTTCCCCTTTTCCTTGAGCAGGTTTACCGGGATCGAAATGGCCGTGGGGATATGGGCCGCGGATGCTATCTTCGCGGGTCTCGCGTCAATGAGGCAGTAGTTTCCGGCCACAGGCCCCTTTGCCACAAGGGCAGCCACCTCGTCAGTCTTGATCTCTGTTACCCCGGAAGGGAGCTTGACAAGGGCCTTCTTGATATAGGTGGCAACCTTGTCCGGCCCCACGGTCTTGTACTTGACCACAACAGCCGTTGGGGGCTTTATCTCCTTCGTCTTTTTGAAATTCACAAATTCCGTGGCCCCGTTGAACTTGAGCAGGACCACGCCCTTCCCCTTTACAGCAACGGAAAGGGTCTTTGCCTTGTTTGAAACCGCCTTCACCTTTCCCTTAATCCGGGTCACTGAGCCCTCTTCCGCGGCCACCAAACGGCTGGCAGGAAACAGCGAAAGGGAAAATACCACCAGGGCGAGGATACTGATCACCGACACCAGTCTCTTCTTGTTCATCTTCCATCCTCCTCTTGCGCATTAGCGGGTTTAGACATCTTTTAGGGGAGGCCACAGAGGCCTCCATATATAAAAACCCCCTGCGGAAATCCGCAGGGGGTCGTTGCTCAGGCTAATAGACCAGGGTGGCGTTTGCGGAGAGGATCTCTTCGGTCAGAGAGCCCCCTGCCATGGGTTCGGCCCTTTCAATCAGGTCCTCAACGTCTATTTTTCTCTCCTGGATGCATGGGACGCAAACCACCAGTCTGCCCCCCTGTTCAAAGAAGGACTCTACCAGTTCCTTCAAAGGGGCAAACCCTGCCGCATGTACGTGCTCCAGACACCCCTTCTTGGCCAGGAAAACCCCAGGGCCCTGAAGGGCGATCAAGGCCTCAACCTCCATGACCATGGCCGCGTTTGCCAGGACAAAGGGAAGGCTTGCCTTTTCCGGGTTCTCGGCCCCGTTTGTTGAAATGTAGACTATTTTTTCCTGTTCTGCCATTGTTTCCTCCTTATCATGTGATTCTTGAAAATAGGGTTGGTTTGTAAAGGCCCCTCACCCGGCAAGGATACCCGGGGGGGGAGGCGTCTAATAACAGTGGAGCCATAGATTCCGGGACAGGGGATCAGACATAGTGCCCGAGGAATTCGGACAGATCCTCAACATCGGCACCGACCTTGATAAGGTTGCCGAGACATACCGGACACATGGCAACGATCGGTTTTCCCGTTTCCTGGAGGTCCGCATACCTCTTGGTGAGAATCTCCTTGGTCAGGGCCGGAGATACGGACTCGGCCGGACCTCCGCAGCAACTGGTGAACTTTCCGGAGTTTCTCACGTCCACATTCTCAATGCCGAACCTGTCAAAGATCTTTCTTGGCACGTGTGACAGCTCCAGGTATCGCCCATAAAAACAGGGGTCGTGAAGGGTGATCTGCCT
>DREN01000187.1 GCA_011051075.1 Deltaproteobacteria bacterium
ATGCCTTTCTTGCGGAGACCGTTCCAGGCATAAATGCGCCCTCCTCTCTCTTCGAGTCCAGATATGCCGTATCCAGGGATCTCCTGGGAAGTCTTCTCCATGAGGCCGGGGATTATGACCTGGTGGTAATAGGGGCCACAGAAGACCCCCTGTTCAGGCAGCGTTTCATCGGGTCCCTGCCCGAAGAGTTTGCCAGGCGGTGTGGTAAACCGCTAATCATGGCAAAGGCCAGGCATCCGGTGAAATCCTTTATCAGACGGTGGATATGAGACAGGTACGCAGCCCACATGTGATATAGACTTCCAGATAAAGATTTTGGACTGCGTTATCGGTCGGAATCGTCGACGACGTACTGTGGGTACGACTTACTCCGATTCCTCCCTCTGGCCTTGCCAAAATCATTATCTGAAACTCTATAGATGAGGATGATAGGGCGTTGCTTTTCTGAGGAAGGACTATGGGATAATGAAGAGGGACGCTCTCTTACAAGTCAATAACTTATACCCCATGTTCCGAACTCAAGGCGTAAAAAACAATAATAGCAACAAGTTAACCGTTTTTTTCTGTGACTACACACCTTTTAGCGCTCATTTTTGAGGATCTTTAGCAATTTGCCGCAAGGAAACTTTCTCCAGCAGGGCCCTGGCACCCGCTGGCGCTATGGGCTATGCTGATCTGGTTCACCTCCTGCTCAGTCAGCCTGGCGCTGAGCCGGGTATAGCCCTCTATGTCGAGAAAGAGGACGCTTACCTCCTTTTCTCAAGGGCCTTCTTGATGACGGGCCGGCTCCTCTTGCAGGACAGGCAGTTCACCGGCCGGTCATAGAGGATGCACTGCAGGGGCCGGGTGTATTTTCTGGCGTCGGGATCAAGGAGCAGTACCCTGGTCTCCATGGCCGGGGGGATGGCATTCCTGAGTTCATCCCGCATCTCCTGCAGGATCTCGTTGATTTTCACCAGGGGTACGATCCTGTCATCAAGGCGGGAGCCCACCTCAAACCTCTCCTTATAGTATCTTTTCATTACCATCCCCCCTCAGAACCCCCTTTTTAATACTCTTTAGGGGTTTCTCAAGGTCAAGAGAGAACCACAACATCATGGTTGCTGACTTTTTTTGTAGTAAAATACCAAATATTGCATTAAAAGAGAACCACAAAACAGATGGTAGTTTTTTGTGTCCCAAATAAGACAAACTCGTCTCATTTTGAATTGAAAAGACCATAAGATGAAAAAAATAGTGCTGAATGCCCTATGCATCCTCCTCCTGACGCTTTTTTCTGCCTGTAACAAGGAGGAGGCGAAACAAGAATCGCCGCCCCCTCCCAAGGTGACCGTGTATAAGACCGAGGCGCGCGAGGTGCCGATCTATCAGGAATTTGTAGGCCAGATTTATGGCTATAAAGACATTGCCATCTCAGCGAGGGTGGAGGGCTACCTGGAAGGGGTCCATTTCGAAGAGGGCTCGCGGGTCAAGAAGGGGGAGTTGCTCTATACCCTGGAAAGCCAGCAGTTTGAGGCCGATGTGGCGGCCAAGATGAGCGGTGTTGCAGGCTCCAAAACCGTGTTGGCGGAAGCTGAGACCTATTTAAACAGGATTAAGCCTCTCGCCAAGGAAAAAGCTGTGAGCGAGAGCGATCTGGATTCCGCTGTGGCCCGCTATGAGGTTGCGATTTCTTCGGTTAAGGCTGCAGAAGCCAATCTACGTGCTGCGAAGATACAATTGGGGTACACCAAGATCTATTCTCCCATCTCCGGAATTATAGGCAAGACAAAGGCCAAAGTGGGGGATTTTGTGGGACGGTCGCCCAACCCCATTATTTTGAATACGGTCTCCCGCATTGACACAGTTCTTGTACAGTTTTTTATTACTGAATCACACTATCTCATGTTCATGCGGCGGCATATGTCTGAAAAGGATGTCGGAAAGACCGAAGAAAGGCAAGCCGATCTTGAATTGATTCTGTCTGATGGGTCTGTCTATGCCCACAAGGGCAAGGCGGATTTTGTCAACCGGGAGGTGGATCCTACCACCGGCGCCCTTCTGATTCAGGCCTCCTTTCCCAATCCCGATGAACTGCTTCGCCCGGGACAGTTTGCCAGGGTGAGGGGAGAGGTCGAGGTGGTGAAAGAGGGCATTTTAATCCCTCAGCGGTGCGTAATGGAACTGCAGGGCACCTTCGCCGTTTATGTGGTAGGAGCTGAAAACAAGATCCAGGCGAGAGAAGTCAAGGTGGGGCCCAAGATCAAATCCTTCTGGCTTATCCGGGAAGGCCTGAAAGCGGGTGAGAAAGTGGTGTACGAAGGGCTGCAGAAGGTAAAAAACGGAACCGTGGTAGAGGCGAAGGTAGTTGATGTGCCTTTCAAGGACGAAGAAAAAAAGTAAAAGTATTGACTATTTACTATTGACAATTGACTATTGAAAAAACAACCGAATGACTACCGAGAGACCAGTGACTTTGGATATCGGACTTTGGACCCGCAACCCGTAAAGAGCAACCAGTAACCAATCAATAACCAGTACCCAGAAACCAGTATCAAGAAACCAGTATCCAGCATCCAGCATCCCCGCTTACAAACGGGATTTCCGCTTCGCTACAACCAGCTTCGAGCATCCAGGATCAAAATGGCGGATCAATCAAACCAAGGTAATTTTTTTGTCAGACGCCCCATTGTGGCCATGGTGATCGCCCTTGTCACGGTGATTGTGGGAGTCGTCTTTCTGAAAGCGCTGCCCATAGAGCAATATCCCAACATTACCCCCCCCATTGTGGAAGTACGCGCCACCTATACCGGGGCCGATTCCATCAGCGTGGAGCAGTCCGTTGCAACGCCGTTAGAACAGCAGATCAACGGCGTGGACAACATGATCTACATGAAGTCGACCAATGCCAACGACGGCACCATGACCATCCAGACATCCTTTGAGATCGGCACGGATCCGGATATGGACACCGTTTTCACCCAGAACCGGGTGGCCGCGGCCACGGCCAAGCTTCCTGAAGAAGTAAAAAGATTCGGGGTGACCACCGAGAAATCACTCCCCAACATCCTGATGCTGATTGCCGTCACCTCGGAGGGTGGACGATACGATCAGCATTTCTTAGGCAACTATTCCCTGATCAATATCAAGGATATCTTGGCGCGTATCAAAGGGATCGGCCGCGTGAACGTGATCGGTGCAAGTGATTATTCCATGCGCATCTGGATCAGGCCCGACCGCTTGTCCCAGATGGGTATCACGGTGCCCGAAATCACGGAGGCCATTCGTGCCCAGAGCGTCATCGTCCCGGGTGGTAAGTTCGGCGCCGAACCGGCGCCGCCGGGAACAGAATTTACCTATACGGTCCGGTTACCGGAGCGCCTGCAGTCGGAGAAGGAATTCGGGGAAGTGGTCATTCGGACTACCGAGAATGGGGCCCAGGTGAAAATCAAGCATGTGGCCCGCGTGGAGTTGGGTGTTGAGACCTATAATGCCTTTACCCGTCTCAATAACAGTGCGTGCGCCATGATCGCCGTGTACCAGGCCCCCGGTTCCAATGCCGTCGAATTAGCGGAAAAGGTGAGAAAGACAATGGAGGAACTTTCCGGGTCCTTTCCGGAAAGCCTCCGTTACGACATATCCCTTGACACCACCCTTGCCATTACGGCAGGTATCGATGAAATCATTGAGACACTGTTTATCGCCTTGGCCTTAGTTATCTTAGTGGTCTTCATCTTTATCCAGGACTGGCGCGCGGCCCTGATCCCCACCATCGCCATCCCCGTCTCCCTGATAGGCGCCTTTATTGTGTTTCCCCTGATCGGCTTTACCATCAATGTATTGTCTCTTTTAGGGCTGGTGTTAGCCATCGGCATTGTAGTGGATGACGCCATCGTGGTAGTGGAAGCGGTCCAGATCAACATAGAAAACGGCATGGATCCCAAAACGGCGACCATAAAGGCCATGGATGAGGTGACCGCCCCGGTCATCGCCACCACCCTGGTCTTAGTAGCGGTTTTTATTCCTGTGGCCGTCATGGGAGGAATCACCGGAAGCCTCTATCAACAGTTTGCCATTACCGTGGCTGTTTCGGTTCTCTTCTCATCGGTTAACGCGCTTACCCTGAGCCCCGCTCTATGCTCGCTGCTGCTTAGAAAGCAGAAACCATATCGAGGTCCCTTAGGCGCGTTCTTCAGGCTGTTCAATAAGGTCTTTGACAAATCCACCAATGCTTATGTGGGATTTACCCGTGTGGTGGCGCGGAAA
>DREN01000010.1 GCA_011051075.1 Deltaproteobacteria bacterium
ACACTATCCCATATCTTCTTATGCTTTCCACGTTTACACCGAGAGCCTTTGCAGAATCATCCCCCCCGGCAAGGAGATTGAAGTCCCATGACCATTTTATGAGGACAGGTGCGGGCAGGCGTATCATTGCGCCTGCCATACATATCTCGCCCCATCCGACCTTGGAAAGACTCCCGAAAAACCAGAATACTATCTCCTGAACCTCCTGCATGGTACCCATGTACTGGAAAAGCGAGCTGAGAGAAGAGAAAAGAAACATTATGGCAATCCCGGCCAAAATCATCGTCTCCGGAGTAGACCCCTTTAATCTCGCTATTCCGAGAATGAAAAAAGAGGAGATCAGGGCAAAGATAAAGGCGCTGCCTGCAATATGGTATTCGGAGCAAAAACCTGCGCCAAAGACTATGGCCGTTACAGCTCCGAAGCCTGCGCTGGATGCTATCCCCAAGGTGTAGGGTGATGCAAGCGGGTTTCTCAGGATGGCCTGGAATACGGTCCCGGCCAGGGCAAGTCCTGAGCCTGTCAAAATGGCCATAATGATACGGGGGAGTCTCAGCTTCCAGATAATTGCGTGGGCCGTACCAGAATCCCCGAACAGTGCTGTAAACGTTCCTTTGAAACCCACCGAGGCTGGGCCGCGGGTGAGGGCTACCAGGGCCACGCAAAAGAGAACCGCCGCCAATAGAAGCAAAAAAGAGGCCTTCCTTCTGGTAAGCCCTTTGAACTGTTTGGATATCTCTTCCATAAAAGAAAGCGCCTGAAGTTTGAAGCCCCGGAGTCAGAGGCGGTAAATTCCCCTAATGCCTGAATTCCTCAATCCCCAATTTTCAATCATCAATCCACAAAGCTTCCCCGGTATTTGATGCCCTGGAATTTCTCAAGGTATTCCCGGTGAATCTGCTCTGGATCAAGATCTCTGAATATGTCGGGATGAAACCATTTAGCCATATGGAGAACCCCTATTATTCCCCTCGGGCCGGTCCAGATACTGCTTTCCATCACATAAACCTTCCCCTCCTGAACAGCCCTGATATGATCCCAGGCAGGCCTCGCCATGATATCTTTTCTGATTTTTTTCAAGGGTCCTGAACCGGTTATGCCGTAGGCGTTGCTGACAGCGGCCGCCTTAATGATAACCTGAGGATTTTCCGCTAAGACCCATTCAGGCGTTACTTCGGGATAAGGGATGGAAAAACCCGCGGCTATATTCTGACCACCTGCCAGGACACACATCTCATTACCCCCTGAACCGGGCCCCGTTGTATGGTACTTGGAATAGCTCTCAACATAGACACGTGGACGGTATCTGATCTGTTTCACCCCTTTTTGAATAAGATCCCGGCCTTTATGGTACCAGGCGATGAGTTGTCCTGCCTCCTTCTCCCTGTTCAGGATTTGTCCTAATATTTTCACCTCCCTTTTCAGGGTAAACATCTTGTAAAAATCGAGGCGTACTACCTGTATGCCAAAGGAGCTGAGTTTCCTTTCCATAACCGGCCCGGGGCGCCCGGCATACCCTATTACAATATCCGGATTCAACTCTGCAATCAGCTCATAATTGGGATGGCTCCACCTGCCGACACTGGGCATTCTCTTTAATCTGGGCCAGAACAGCGGATCTCTTGAAATGCCGCTGTTAACACCTGCTACAAGACCTTCCGCCTTGATGGCGCGGATTACCTCTAAGGCATCGGACGTCAGGACCACGACCCTCTTGACCGGCTGCCGCACCTCTATTGACCGTCCATCAGCGTCCTTAAAGGTGATAATTTTACCTGTTGTTCTTTCTGCCTGACTTTGCAGGCCATGAGCTGTCAGTCCACTGAACAAAATAAGGCAAACGACGAGTAGTAAAACACCGACAGCAACAACATATTTTGCCAGGAGCTTTAATATCTGAAGGTCATTTCGCACAGAAAAGTTCGTCCATTTTGTTTGTAATATTCATAGTATTCCTTATCAAAGACATTATCGACGCAAAGGGATATATCTCCCCATTCAAACGGCGTGAAGGTTATCTTTGCATCCACAATAAAGGCCGGTTCATAGGTCTGATAAACACCCTCTGCCGTGTCCCTGTTGTCTGAATCGTTGTATATCTTACTGAAGTATCTGCCGATGATACTCCCCCTGAACCACCTCTGCTCTGCCTCCAGGGCGAGGTTGTACATATATTCGGGAATACCGGGCACCATCTTGTCTTCCGAGGCGGGATCAAGGGGGTTGTCAGTAATCTTGGCGTTGGTATAAGTGAAGTTCCCCCACGCCTTGAGCCAGTTGATGATCTTCTGGGACACGCCGAACTCCACGCCAATGGTCCGCCCCTTACCTGCGTTCATGCGGGTCTTGGTCTTTGCAGCGCTATCCACCTTGTAGTAGATCAGGTCATCAATATCATTGTAATAGCCCGTAAGAGACAGTTTGGTCCACCCGTCAAAAAAGCCCTGATCCACGCCTAACTCGTAGGCCCACAGGGTCTCCGGCTTCAGATCAGGGTTGCTCTGGTAGGTTGTTCCCCATGACTGCCAGGTTCGATAAAGCTCATAGAGAGTAGGGGCGCGAAAGGCATGTCCTACCGACCCTCTTATTGTGGTATCTTCAAGAACATTCCAGACCGCAGCAATCTTTGGACTGATCTGGGACTCGGTGTTGCTTCCGTACTCGGCTTCAGAGCCGGGCGCTCCGGATTCCCCGTCATAGACCTTCCATGAATCGAAGCGGCAGCCAATATACAGGCTTAAACTATCTGTTAGGCTCCACTCATCCTGGGCAAACACGGCCCAGATCCTGTCCTTCCCACCTGAATAAAAGGTGCTGTCGCTCTTCCCTGAGTAGCTTCGATAGTATGGGAGATCATAATCATTTGTGTCTGACGTGTCGGTTCTAAAAGACACCCCGGCAGTCAAAAGATGCGAGATCCCGAGCGGTATATCCCCACGAATCTCCGCAAACCAGGCCCTGCTTTTGGTCGTTTTGAGCGTACCCGGGGAGTCGTAATATGTGGCTGTAGAACCACCGGATTCGATCGTATAGCTGTCGATGACCCCTGTTGTCCCGACCTGAGCATCAATCTGAACCGGGCCAAACAGCTCCTTAAATGCAAGGGAGTACACGTCGGTATCATTTTTCCCCTTGCCCGTGTAGCTTATGAAATTATTGGGGCTGAAACTCGCCTTGTGGCCAGGGTCGACAATGGCGGAACCCGAAAAGGTTCCCATATAGGTGTTGGGGGGGGCATAGTCATACTTATGCCGACCTGAGGTTGCAGTAAATGCAAGGCTGCCGGTATCTGAAAAGTCAAATACTGCCTTGACATCAAAGCTGCTCCTTTCTGCGCTGTTTTCCCCCTTGTCACCAACCACCCATTTGGTTGGATTTCCATACTTGTCATCCATCGGATACCCACCGGAGCTTGTTCCACTGCCGGACTTGATGGTGCTCAGCACCGGCGTGGTAACGTACCCGTCCGTGGATTCGTTTTCATATCCCACCCTCAGGCTCAGTTTATCCAGGAACCGATCGCCGACACTCATGCGCAGACGTTTGGTATTATCAGTGCCGTATCCCCCGGTAATGCTTGCCTCGAATTTCTCAGGGGTTTTTGTAATGATGTTGATTACTCCTCCCATGGCATTTCCACCATAAAGGGCCGATGCGGCTCCACGTATAACCTCTATCCTATCGATATCATTCACCGGCAGGCTTCCCCATTCGATCCCTCCTGTATAGGCATCGTTTAACGGCTGGCCGTCCAAAAGGACCAGGGTGTACTGATTGCCCTTAAAGCCCCTCATACTAACAGAGGAAGTGCTATCCATCAGGCCCTTATTCCTTTTTGTAAAGATCCCTTTCACCTCTGAAAGGGCGTCATCCACGGTGTCCATGTTGCGCAACTCCATCTCCTTCTCAGAGATGACGGTAACGCTCCCTGGAACATCCTCTATCTCCTTTTCCGTCTTGGTTGCGGTAACCACGATCTCCTCTAAAGTGTAAGCTTTTTGTCCTTTCTCTTCGGCCCAACCCGTCCCGGCCGAAAAGAGCAGCATAATCCCCGTAACAATCAACATCACCCTAAAACCTTTCATCATAATCCTCCAGAGCCTTGCTGTGTATTTGCTCCGATGTTCCATTAATGCCCGGCAGCATCCGGGCATTTGAAATGCGCTAAGGGAGCACCGGGATTCGGACTTCCATCCAGTCCCAAGTTGACGGACTGACGCCATGGTGGTATGAAGAAAGGC
>DREN01000080.1 GCA_011051075.1 Deltaproteobacteria bacterium
CCCTGGCCCGCCTTTGTCTCTGTGCTCGGGCTTGCGATACAGGTAGCACCCCAGGTCTGCATCATAATGCGTCGATAGGGCTTCTGGTTATAACTGATCTTGACCATGAAGACCTTGCACTCCAACCCGAACAGGGCGCAGCAGAAGGACAGGGCGCTTCCCCACTGTCCCGCACCGGTCTCTGTAGTTATCTTTTTTGTGCCTGAAATCTTGTTATAATAGGCCTGTGCAATAGCAGTGTTCGGCTTGTGACTTCCCGCCGGGCTAACTCCCTCATTCTTGAAATAGATCTTTGCCGGGGTATCCAGGTATTTTTCCAGGGCATAGGCCCGATACAGAGGGGTTGGTCGCCAGATCAGGTATTTCTCCAGGACCTCCTCAGGAATATCAATATATCTTTCCTGGCTGACTTCCTGTTCGATCAAGGGCATGGGAAAAATGGGGGCCAGGTCTTCCGGTCCCAGGGGTTGCCCGGTTCCCGGATGCAATGGCGGTTCAACCGGTGTTGGCATATCCGGCAGGATATTGTACCATTGGCGCGGCATTTCTGATTCCGGCAACACGATCTTCTTTGTCTCCATAACTCCCTCCTTCATAAATAATTACGGGTTATTCTTCCCGGCCCGGAGCAACCATTGCCCCGCACCCTTCGAAGCCGCTATCAAGCTCCATCCCACCGTAGATTTCCCGGTAAGGACAGCATTTCTCATTCCCTTCATACAGAGGAGCGTGGTGAACGGTCAAGGCTATTAATTCGATGATTAATCGGTGATAAAATATCACTATTCTTCAAGAGACAACAGGTAGGACCTGAGATTTATCCCCTTGTTTTTCAGCCCCAGCTTGCATCTCAGTTTATACCGGTGAGAGGAAATAGTGTTCGTAGAAGTGCCCAGCAGTTCAGCTATTTCCTTGTTCATGAGTCCTTCTTTCACCAGGTTGGCCACACGGATTTCCATGGGGGTAAGGCCCAGAAAAGTAGAGGATAGCCTGCTCACCAGAGGGGATGTGATTTTTTCGAGATTCATTTCCAGGGTACTGACCAGCGTTCTTTCTTCGCTGGCCAAATTTCTCTTTTTCAGCCTCCCCAGGTACGGCCTGACAAGCTGTTTCACATTTGAAAGGATGTGTTCCCGTTCCTCATTCTTCTTTTCCTCCATCTGCTTGAGCAGGACCTTCAGGGCAATATTGGCCTCTTCCAGGTTTTCAGACTGCGTTTTGAGCTGAGCCTCTCTCATACGCAGATTTTCCATGGCCTTCCTGAAATCACTGATATCTCTCCCTTCCGCTATCAGGAGGACTGTTTTTCCCGCTTCACCTCTCACCGGTTTAATGGAGAAATCGATATTCATGGCCGTTCCGTCAGGAGCCACGTGGGTCGCCTCATACCGCACAAATTTCCCGTTTGCCGCTCCACGAATAGCATCTCTCAACTGTTTCTGGGCCGTATCAGAATGGGTCCACCATGGAGTTTGCCAGAAGGGCTTTCCCAGGATCTGGGGTTCCTCTATCCCCACGAAATCCATGGCTGTCTTGTTCACCTTCAGGACCGTGCCGTCCAGCTTCAGGACCGCGATAAACTGAAAGGTCTGGTCAAAAATCGCCCGGAGCATGGTCTCGCTTTTCCTGAGAGCGTTCTCGGCCTGTTTCCGTTCCGAGATTTCTTTCTCAAGCCTGATGTTGGTGGCGGTAAGCTTATCGGTCCGTTCTCTCACGAGTTCTTCCAAGTGATCGCGGTGTCGCTTCAACTCCTCTTCCATGCGTTTTCTCTGGAAAAACTCCGGCACATCAATGGCGCCGAATGTCGTCGGCTTCACCCGGGAATGAGTATAGTACCGCGCGATTTGGGATTCTATGGCTGATGGGGGAGCCATGATGAATCGGCAGTGCTCATCACCCTTCGCCCTACATTCCATTTCCACAGCAACCAACGGGATTCCAAAACTCTCTTCACACCATCCTGATGAATACCCCGCGTTCATGATGCAGACGGCGAAGTCGGATTTTTCACCGCTTTCAATCCACGCGTTTGCCTCAAAAGAAAAGGGGTGGTCATAAATGAGGCAATAGTTCTGGTCCGGCGTGGGATTTGACTCCGGAAGGATCTTCACAAATGCCCATCCCGTGTGGGCGAAATGGATAGGCCCTGCTGAAAGCCGCTCGATGGGGTCTATCACGCCCATCTTGGCGGCGAAGCTCTTGGCATCCGCTTTTCCAATGGAGTGGGCGATGTCAAACAGCAGGCCGAACGCCACTCCCCGCGCTTCATCTATACCTCGATCCCCGTAGAGGGACGTGACCATGTCAAAAAATTCCTTTGACATGGAGGCGGCCCGAACCAGGATGTAACGCTCCCCGGAGAAACTCACCAGCCCTTGCTCGGGATTCTCTTCCCGTTTCCTGAAATAGCGTTCTACATATTCCTGGGCCCTGAGGAAGGGGGAAGTGATGTCCTCAGGGACAGCGGCGCTCATGGAGATTTTTTTCATCTCGTTTTATGCCTTCTCTGCGAGGGCCTTCAGCACCTTTTCCGGTGTAATGGGCAGGCTCTTTATGCGCACACCGATAGCATCATATACGGCGTTTGCGATAGCCGGGGCAGTGGGCACAAGGCCCGGCTCTCCAACCCCTTTTGCCCCGAACGGCCCTTCGATATCATGCGTTTCCACGCATTCAATCTCTATGGGAAAATCAATGTCCGCGGCTGAAAGGATCTTGTAATCGAGAAAATTTGGATTCAAATTCTTTCCCTTGTTTGTCCTGTATTCTTCCGTAAGGGCATATCCAAGGCCCTGCACCACGCCTCCGTAAATCTGTCCCCTGATGGCCTGTTTGCTCAACACCTGTCCCACATCGTGTGCGGCCACAAAATTAAGGACCTTGACCTTTCCTGTTTCCAGGTCCACTTCCACCTCGGCTCCCTGGGTTCCAAAAATGTACGCGGCCGACAGGTTCCCGTGGCAGGTCTTGGCGTCAATCATCTGGTTGCAAGGGTCATAAAAGGCCTCGGTTACAACCATAGTCCCCTGTTCCTTAAAATGGGCCGCCCGCAGGATATCGCCCAAGGACACCTGGAGGAGAGGATTTTCAGGTTCCTCCTTCAGGAAGATCATGTTTTTCTTCATGTCAAATTCAGAGGGGTCGCATACACGCTCGTAATCCAGATCGGGGATCTCAAAATCAGGGTCTCTTCTCTTCTGTTTTTTCATCTTGCTCTTGACTCTCGGCATAAAATGTTCAGCCGCCAGGTCAAAGATCTTTTTTCTCGCTTTTTCCGATGCCATGATGGCCGCGTTGCACGAAGTGAAGGCACCCCTGCTTGCATGGGTTCCCACATCCCAGGGACAGGTAGCTGTATCCCCCGTGATGACCGTTACCTTATCTGGAGTTACCCCGAGGGCTTCCGCCGTGGCCAGGGAGAGAGCTGCATTGAACCCTTGGCCCATTTCAACTCCCCCGCTGATCACCGAAACGTTGCCGAAGTCATCGAGCTTGAGAATAATTCCGGACCCATCGGATCGGTAGACCCGGCCTGAACCGCCCACGTGGAACAAGGAGGCCATGCCCACTCCCCGGGCCTTGCCTTTCTCCTTCCCGCGCTTTTCGTTCCACTTCAGCTTATCGGCTACCGTATCCAGACATTCCTTCAGGCCGCAAGTGGTAATATGCAGTCCCATGGGTGTAATATCATTTGGAATATTTGCATTCTTCAGCCGAAATTCATAGGGGTCCATGCCGGCTTTTTCAGCCAGCTCATCCATATTGCTTTCAAGGGGCCATGCTGCCTGGGGATTGCCGTATCCGCGCATGGCCTGGCAGTAAGTATTGTTGGTGTAAACGATCTTTGTCTCATAAAACACGTTGGGGACCCGATAGAGGGATGATATGGGCAGCATCATCACGCTCGGTGTTGTGGCACCCCAGGAAGTATAGGCCCCGTTATCCAGGACCATGCGGATATCCCTGAAAAGCAGTTTTCCCTCCTTGTCGCATCCCTGGACGATCCGGCTCTTGGAGGGCTGTCTCGGGGAAAGGGCGGTAAATTCTTCTTCCCTGGTGAGGACTATCTTCACCGGTCTTCCCGTCTTGTAGGCCAGAAGGATCGCAATATATTCATATCCATGGGTGTCCAGTCCGGTGCCGAAAGATCCCCCGAGGGTCGGCACGATAACCCTGGAGTTCTTACCCTTGAGCCCCATGGCCGCCAGGGCCTGATTGAAATCGTTCTGGGCCAG
>DREN01000420.1 GCA_011051075.1 Deltaproteobacteria bacterium
GAGTATCAGAGGGTCCCGTCCCCCGGCAAGGAGATCTGCCGTCATCAGGGCCTGTTCAAAGGAGTAATCCCCTCCGGTGGTGGTGATATTGGGGCCCGTTGACCTGAAATGGATGGCTATCAGGCCGGCCGGCGCATTATGCACAGAGCCTATGAAATCGGTTGGGCTGGCAAAACGCTCCCCTGATTCGTAGAGCCTTGCGAAAAACTCGTGCGTCTCCGAAAGGGGCCCCCATCCGGTTCCGAAAAAAACGGCGTCCGGTCCACCGGTCTCCCCGGAGTCCCCATGGGCCGAAACGGCCAGGGACAGGGCCAGCCGTGACAGTCTCCTGACCCGCCTGACATTCTTTGGGGGGAGGTCTGCTGAGACCTCGGTGTCGGGGAGTATCCCGTGGCAGCCCCTGCCCTCTGACAGGGCCTTCCAGGTCATGGGGGTCTTCCCCGCCCCGGTAATGCAGGCACTTCCCACCACCCTGAGAGGAGAAGGCCTTTCATGACATCGGGGGGAGCTCTCCCGTTTAGGACTCCCGATTACCACCGAGGCGTTGTTCCCTCCAAACCCGAAGGAGTTCGAAAGAACGGTGTTTACAGCTTGCTCAACCGGTTCCATGAGGGGGTTTAGACCGAGCCCAGGATCAGGGGTGGCGCAGCCCGTATTCCCAGGCACGAAACCATCATTGATGCACATGGCCGAGATCACCGCCTCTATTGCGCCTGACGCGGCGAGGCTGTGTCCAAAGGCCCCCTTCACAGAGGAAAGAAGGGGTTTGTCTTGGGTGAAGAGCCTGTTAAGGGCCGTTGCCTCGGAGAGATCGTTGTCAACGGTGCCCGTGCCGTGGAGGCTTATGTAGTCGATCTCCCAAGGGAGGACCCCACCGTCTTCCATGGCGGCCCTCATGGCGGCCAATGCCCCCGTGCCTTCAGGATCAGGGGAGGCCGGGTGAAAGGCATCGCAGGATAGACCTCCCCCCAAGACCTCTGCCAGGGCCGTTTCAGGCGGATGCTCCCCTGCCTCAAGAAAGAGCATCCCGGCCCCCTCTGAGACGGTCATGCCGCGCCTGTGCAGATCCAGGGGACGGCCCCCTTCGGGATCCACGAGCTGAAGGGCGTGGAAGCCGTGGTAGGTGAGACGGCAGAGGGAATCCGCCCCTCCCACCAGGGCGTTTGTGGCCTTACCCTGCCTGAGTATCTCAAGGGCAATCTTAAGGGCCGCGGTCCCGGATGAGCAGGCCGTGGAAACGGTGATAACCGGTCCCCTGCAACCAAGCTCCCGTGCCAGGTACTCAGCCACCGAGCCTGCAGCGTGGTGTGTGAACACCTCCCGCCGGACCTGATCGGCCTTCAGGTATTTTTCGCCCAGGTCCATACCCCCGGTTGTTACCCCAAGAACGATGGCGCCAGGGCCATCCTTTGAACCGGCCAGCGCCTCCCTTGCCGCAAGGAGGGCGAGCCGGTGTGTCCTTGGGAGTCCGCTCCCCTCCGGCAATCCCCGGACCTCACCAACGGGAAGGGACCTGCCATGGGGAACGGGAAAGAGGGTGACCGGACCTATCCCCCGCAGGCCCTTCATGATGGAGGACCTTGTCTCTGCCGCCCCCCGCCCCACAGGTGTGATCAGTCCCGTTCCAGTTATAAAGACCCGGACGCCGGCCAACTCACTGAACCCTCGGAGATTCTTCCGCTATATATTCGGTCAGGGTCCGGAGACTCCTGAAGACCCTGGCCCCCAGTTCCTTATTGTCGATTCTCACGGAGTAATCCTTTTCAATCATCATGACCAGCTCCAGCACGTCTATGGAATCGAGCCCTAGATCCCCGCCGATCAGTTGATCATCCTCGCCAATATCATCCGGCACAACTTCTTCAAGATTGAGGGTATCGATGATCTTTATCCTTAACTCATCCATCAGGTTCATGGTCAGTTTTTCCTTAAAGGCCCGTTGCAGAGGTTTTTCAGGGGCGGCCTCAGGTTGTCCCTTTACACAGCGGTTAAAGTATTGTACAAAATTAGATAAAATATCATCAATATCATGTTCGGTCAATCTCAATTTCCCGGGAGGGCAGGGAAACGTTAAAGTCGACGCAAATCAAGGGAGATGACGCAACTTAAAAGGAACATGATATCGCGCAAAGTCGCAAAGTCGTTAAGGTTTACCCCTTTTGTTCTTTGCGAGCTTTGCGGCCTTGCGCGAGAATTTTAGAAGGCGCATATACCAACATGATTTCAACCTGTTATCAGCAAGAATGACGAAGCGCTGCCCGGGAGGGACGATTCATTATGGTGAACATCCACATCAAGGAACTCCTGCCCCACAGAGATGGCATGTTACTCGTTGACGGCCTGATGAAAGTCAACAGGGAAGAGGCGGTCTCCAGGTCAACGGTCAGGGAGGACTGGCCCCTTGCTGAAGGAGAGGGGGTAAATCCCCTGATCCTCATAGAGCTTGTGGCCCAGACCGCGGGTATATGTATCGGATGGGAAGAGCTGAAGAAAAAGGGGAAAAATACCGGTGGGATGGGATGGATCGCCGGGGTGAAGGTGGCGGTTTTCCACGGGAAGGGTATCCCCCTGGGTAGCCGGATAACCACCCATGTCAGGAGGACCTTTGATTTTGAGGACTGCCACGAGATCTCAGGGACCGTTAAGGTGAACGAAGACATTGTGGGAGAGGTAACCGTACAGATCGTAAAATCGGTTCCGGAGTAATGGGTATGGGAAGAAAAAGGAGCGAAAAGACGGCCATGGTTACCGGCGGGAGCAGGGGGATCGGCCGGGCCATATGTGTTGAGCTTGCCAGGGACGGGTACTACATAATTATCAACTACAGATCAGACCACAAGGCGGCTGCAGAGACCCTCCGGATGGTGAGGGAGATGGGAGCGGACGGTGAAACGATCGGGTTTGATGTGTCAGACACCCGGGAGGCCGGGCCTGCCATGGAGGAGATAACCGACCGTTTCCCTGGTATCGGGGTACTGGTGAACAACGCCGGGATCACGGCGGACGGTCTCTTCCTTTTCATGACCGAGGGTGAGTGGGACTCGGTAATAAATACCAGCCTTAAGGGCTTTTACAACGTAACCCGTCCGGTACTCGAGAAGATGGCGGCGAAAAAGGAGGGAAGCGTAGTAACCATCTCTTCCCTGTCAGGTCTTGTGGGACACAGGGGCCAGGCAAATTACTCGGCTGCAAAGGCCGGTCTGATCGGGACGAGCCGCGCCATAGCCACCGAGGTGGCCAGACTCGGGGTCCGTGTCAACGTGGTTGCGCCCGGGCTTATCCGGACGGAGATGATCAAGGATGTGCCCAAAGGTTTCATAAAGGAGGCCATCCCCATGGCACGGGTCGGGAGACCCGAGGAGGTGGCCAGGGTGGTCAGGTTCCTCTGCTCCGAGGACGCCTCATATATCACCGGCCAGGTCATATCGGTTAACGGCGGGATGTACTGATCAGGCGCATTTGAAAAAGCCGGACATTTGCTTCATTTTGCCAATCCTTGCGCGTCAAAACAGGTTGAAGCCGGGATAAAGCCACCACATGGGCGTCTTGGCCAGATCTTTTTTTCTTGCCTATACCCTGAAAATCGAATAGAATTTTTTGGTATGTATAAGAGACTGCTTAACATACTGGAGACAAACAGCTTTTTTCTGTTTGGCGCACGCGGGACAGGGAAAACAACACTTATTCGAGAGCTTTTTACCGACCGGGACGCCTTCTGGATTGACCTGCTCAAACCGGAGGACGAGGAGTTGTACCAGCTTCACCCCGGTGTTCTGGTACAAAACCTTGAAGCCCTGCCCGCCAAACCAGAGTGGATAGTTATTGATGAGATCCAGAGAGCCCCGAAACTGCTCGACATCGTGCACTATCTGATCGAACTCCCGGAGCATAAGGATAAAGCCCTTAAATTTGCTCTCACAGGTTCCAGCGCACGAAAACTCAAAAGAGGATCTGCAAACCTTCTCGCCGGAAGAGCATTTACGTGCAATCTTTATCCCCTGACATATCAGGAACTCGGGGGTAATTTTGATCTTATCAGCGCCCTTGCCTGGGGAACAACTGATTCGAAACGTCGTGCCTTTTCGCAAATTTCTTCCAATTGCAGCTCAATGCAGTGGTACGATCTTAAACTATAACAATATAGCAAGGGACATCAACTTGGACTGGTCAACGGTACGCAACTTCTTCGGTAGCATGGAGGATACGCTGATAGGCTTTCAACTTCCCGCGTAC
>DREN01000342.1 GCA_011051075.1 Deltaproteobacteria bacterium
CCCTTAAACAGGCCCTCACCAGTATCTGGCAGGAGTTTTGTGAGGAGTACGACTTTGTGGAACTCCACGACCTGGACCCTAAGTTCAGCAGGTACATCCTGATCAACCCCTCCTGATGGGACAGGGTCCGGGGGAAAGGTTCTCTCGCTCTTACTGAACAGGTCCTCGCTCACCGCCTGACCAAAACAAAAACCGGTTTGGCAGGATACCTCTGGCCGGTTTACTCGTAATGTTGCATTGTTGGCCGAGCTTCGTATAGACCGTCAGCATAGTCTCGTGGAATTTCATTGACATTTATGCTCGGATCCGTAGTAGCATCCAAAATAGTTAAACTATTTTGGAGTAAACACTTAGTCCCAAACGGAAAAGCCCCTGGGGGAGTGCGGGGCCCTTCTGACTCTGATGGATTCGGTCCTTGGTAGCTCTCTTTGTGTCCTGTCTGCAGGATCTTTCTCTGCCAGGTCCACCCTTGCCCGGTAAAAGCCGACCCTCCCAAAGGGTTGTCTTATGGGCCCTCCAGGCCCGGTCCTTCCGGGAATGGCCCTGTATGGCAAACGCCGGGGTGCGTGATTCGGGCAACCCGGGAGGCATTCTCCAGCAACACCCCGTGATGGCGGCGAGTCTCTCTCTGCCGGGGCACCCCTCAGGTCCTCACCTCCTGGAGCATGAATACCAGGTAGCTGACCGAAAAACAGATAAGGGTGATGGCCATGAGCGCCATTATATGGGGGAGGACGATGATTATGCTCTGCCCCAAGGAGAGCGGGTTCTGGAAACGGGCCGAGAGGAGTTCCTCCATGGGCCCCATGAGGATAATGGAGCGGGTCGTCTTTCTCATTGGGTCGATGATGGTGGCGGTGGCGTCGGTGTAGAGGACCATGGGAGAGGTAAGCGACACCATCTCCTTTACCTGTGCATTTTCCAGCACTGCCTCGGGCCGGACTTCATCCTGTCTGTCAACGGGGGCCACCGCGTTGGCCACCACCTCGGCGCCAAGGGACACGAAAAAGGAGAGGAAGATCCAGAGGGCAACCGAGGCCAGGGCGGATGTGGCGATGCTCCTGAACAGGATGGAGAAGAGAATGGAGAGCCCCAACCAGAAAGAGATGTAGAATATGCTGATGACGAGGTAGATAAAGAGCCGCCATATCTCTTCTATCCCCGGGACCACGCCTACCAGGGCCAGGCCAAAGCCGGAAATCACCAGAACGATGGCCACGAGCATGAGGGTTATGGTGGCAACGCCGGCCAGGAACTTGCCGTTAATGACCGCGTCACGGTATATGGGCTGGGATATCACCTTTATGAGGGTGCCCTGGGCCCTTTCCCTGTTTATGGCGTCGAATCCTAAGATCAGGCCGATAAGGGGGCCGAAAAAGGCCACGAACTGGACCATGGAAAAGACTGCCCCGGGCGTACTGAAGAGCATGAGAAAGGGAAACCTGGTGGAGGCCAGGGCCTCAAGGTTCTCTCTCATATGGACCGCGGCCATATAGCTCGTTATGAAGCTGACCATGGAGATAAGGGCAAAGAGTATCACAAACCTGTAACTGCTCAGGTGGTCCTGAAGCTCCTTTCTGAATACGGCGTAAAGGCCTTGCATATCACACCTCCTGGAAGTACTTCATATAGATCTCTTCCAAGGAATACTCCTTTTGATCCAGCCCGAATTTTTCCTCTGCCAGGGAGTCGATGGACCCCTCGGCTATGAGCTTCCCGTCTATCATTATCCCCACGCGATGGGAGATCTTCTGCACCTGGTGGAGGTTGTGGGAAGAGAGAAGCACGGTCATTCCCTTTTCCCGGTTCAGGGTCTGGATCAGGTTTATCAACTGTACGGCCCCCTCAGGATCAAGCCCCAGGGTAGGCTCGTCAAGGAAGAGGACCTGTGGGTCCTTGATAAGCACCTCTGCCACGCCCAGGCGCTGCTTCATTCCCCTGGAGAAGGCCGCCGTCTTCTTTCCAGACTCCTCTCCGAGTCCCACCAGATCTAACAGTTCTTCTATCTTTTTCCGGGCCCCTGCCCCTTCAAACCCGTTGAGGCTGGCCACGTATTCAAGACTCTGCACCGCGTCCATCTCCCTGTAAAAACCTACATTTTCAGGGAGATACCCCACGAGACGTTTCACCTCCCTGGCCATCCTGACCGGGTCCAGGCCGCATACGGTGGCCGTGCCTTCCGTGGGCCGGCTCAACCCTAAGAGCATGAGCAGGGTGGTGGTCTTTCCCGCTCCGTTGGGACCTAAAAACCCGAAGATCTCCCCCTTTTTCACCTGGAGATTGAGGCCCGTTACCGCCGTCTGCCTGCCGTACCTCCTGGTGAGGTTTACGGTCTCGATTATGGTGTCCATCTTAACGCCTGCCCAACCGGGTAAAGAGAAATACCAGTCCCGCCATCACAAAGACGATGAGGCCGATCCCGATCCAGCCCCACGCGGCCGAGGCGGTCACGCTCACCCTCATCTCCACGGTCTTGTCGGCCTTGGGAGGGCTTCCCGACTCCACGCGAAGGCCCACTGAATAGTCCCCCACAAGGGCTTGGTCGGCCGGGGTAATGGTGACCTCAACCTGTTTAAACTCCTGGGGCGCCAGGACTTCCACGGTCTCAGGATCGAATTTTACCTTCCAGTTTTCCGGCTGAAATGAGATGAATCTCAGGGCTGTGAGGGGGGCTGATCCGTCGTTTTTAACATAAAACGAAAGGTTGGCCTCCTCGCCGCGCACCGCGCTCAAGGAGAGGAGCCCGTTTGCCGTGCCTGCCTCTAATTTGAACGTCCCGGTCAGGATCACGTTCAGGGTCACCTCTCCCTGGGCCTTCGGGGAGCTGATCTTCACAAGGATCGGGTACTGGCCTGGCTTTGCCCAGGGGTTGGGCCTCACCTCCACCCCCATGGTCTGGCTCTGGCCCGCCTTGAGCCTCAGGCTGGAGATGAACTTGTCCTCGTAGGCCGGTTTGAAGTTGATGACCCAGTTTTCAGGCCCCTTGGCAGAGAGGTTGAAGATCCCGTCCTTGTCCGATTCGTTTTCAACCTCCACCGAGAATTCAAACTCGGCGTCGGTGGGGCCTGTCAGGACGGGGTATGAGGTTGTGATGTTGAGGCCCTCCTTCTTTTTCACCTCCTCTTTCCCCTCCACCTTTATGACCACCCTGCTGAAGGAGGTCAGCTTTTTGTCCGCTGTCTCCCCCCTTATCTCAAAGGTGTAGACACCGGGAGGCAGATCCTTTTCCTGCTCTGCGCGCAGGGTCAGACTTTTACGGCTGTCACTCTTCACATGGACTCCCGTGACGCCGAAGTCGTAGGTCTTTACCCAGGCCTTCCAGCCGTCCGGGACAGAGGTTACAGTGATATCGATATCCTCGTCTGCCTGTCCTTGGTTATGGACGGTAAGATCGATATTCACATCTTCCCCCTGAGGGACCACAACCCCCGTGTACTCCGGGGCCACGGATATGGCCCTGGGGGGGAGATCCTTTTTTTCCTTCTCCCCGTATGCGAGAGAGGAAAGACAGGCAAGCGTAAGGAGAGACGCTAACACTAACCTCAGTCCACTAAAGATGGAATTATTCCTTTGCGGTCTCATCTGATCAAACCTCCTTCAATCTTTATTTCTGCTGGCATGCCTTTCAAGGGTGGCAACCTCGTACCCAGCTTTTTTGTAGTCATCTAGCGCCCTCATCTTCATTTCCCCGTCCCCCACCTTTTCAGAATGGGTGTCTGCCAGTTCGGCCGCGTGACTCCACATCCCCTCTCTTTCGTACTCGGATATCTGTCTGCTCACCCGGGTATGTTCGTCAGAGGTCTCCACAATGGCCGCGCGACACCAGGATATGACCTTTCGTACCCCTTCTCCGCAATGAGGGCAGCTTGAGAGGGGCTCTTCGTCAATCCCCTGAATAACCTCAAACCGGCCCGCGCATTTTGCACAGGTCCTCGCCGGATCAAGCGGTTCATATTCGTAGATAGGCATGGTGTTACTGAAATTAGAAGTTAGAAATTAGAAATTAGAAATTCGGATATGGGATAATCTTTCATACAAGTCCAGTGTCCCATAATTATGAAGCCCGTGCCCGGGACCTGTTTTGTCTCCCGCAAAGCGCTCCGTTTGTTTACTTTCCGCAAGATTCTAATCATCAATCAACAATCGTCAATCAACAATCATCAATCCTGAACCCTCCGCCACACAGGCCCCTTCCTGGTATCGAACACCTCCACCCCCATGTCCAGGAGCC
>DREN01000247.1 GCA_011051075.1 Deltaproteobacteria bacterium
CATGTACTGATCCTGAAATTGAAAATCAGGATAATGGCTTATCTCCTCTCTCAGCGGGTTGATATGGGGGAAGATATTTATGCCGTAACTGTTCCTCCCCGACCTGTCTGCCTGGTAGACCACCAGTAAGGAGTAATAGGTCAACAGGAGTCTGAAAGAGATTGAGCGACGGAACAGATATGCCCTCCCGCCAGTGGTATTGAGAAGAAAGCCAGCGTACCTATACAGGACATCAAAGGGGATCCTCGTCCCCCCGGAACCGGGACACAGCCTTTCCAGCATGGCCCACCTGTAGAACATCTCCATATTGATCTCCAGGGTGTCCCTCTCATTTTTCACCACCTCCTTGAAAAAACGCAGATCCCTCCGGTCCAGGGCCCTGGAGAAAAAGAATATATTCTTGACCATGAGGGTGGGGGTGAGGCCCTCGCCGCCCGGCTCGGGGGGCCTTGCGGACAGGGCCTTGATAATCCTCTTGAAATAGGAGTAGGTGTCTGTTTGGAGATCCAGCCTCTTGATGTACTTCCTGGTGTCCAGATAGGAGAAAAAATCGGCCACATATTCATCTATCAGCCCGCAGTAGAGTCTCTCTGCAGGTGTTTTTGCAAATATCCTCTCCTTTCCTGGCTCAAAGAGGCGCCGTACCGGTTCACCGGTCCCAGGCGATACCTCTTCTCCGGGTCCTGATACAGGTTCTGTTTCCCTCCTTTCGGCTACGGATACAGGAGCCCCCCCTGTTTCCACGAGTTCCTTCAATCGTCTGTCGATTGAGGCAAAGTCTTTCTTGCTCAGTTCAGACAGACGTTCGATCTGGCCTTCGGTGGCGCTTCGCAGTTCCTCCAGAAGGGTCTCCCTGTCAACCGGGGCCCTTTCAAGGTCGGGAGAATCGCCGCCACCGGCCCGTTCCTCAATGGGAAAGGCCTTAATCCCCGCAGACCTTTCTGAAGCCTCCCCTGCTCCGGGAGCCCCACGTTCAGGGACCGCCGCACCGGGAGTTCCTCTGGATGAAGCGTCTTCACCAACCGGAGACAGGTCTCCGGCCAGCATTACATTTTCCGGTTTCTGTCCGCTGTGGGAGTACCAGTAGTAGCCGACCCCCCCCAGTATCGCCACCGCGGGAATGGCCCACCACCAGATGGGAATACCCTTAATCTTTCTCACTATGACCTCTCCTGCACGCCATCATGGAATTGCGCGGTTAGCTTAATTTCCATCCAGAGACGGCCTTTTTCCGTCCCGCCATGGCGGGATCAATCAGCAGGCATTACACCGCTCCTGCTATGCAGCCGTCCGGAACTCCTTCTGCCCTTCCACGTAAAGATCGTTTCCCAGGGTGTCGTTGACCACGATGGCGGGCAGGTCTTCGACGCGCAGCTCCCTGATCGCCTCCGGACCAAGCTCGCCGTACGCCACCACCCGGGCGCTTTTGATTGCCCGTGCCATGAGGGCCCCGGCCCCCCCGATGGCGGCCATGTAGACGCCCTTGTGCCTGGTCATGGCCTCTACTACCTCCTCTGACCGTTTCCCCTTTCCTATCATTCCCCTAAGACCCAGTTCCAGGAGCCTGGGGGCATAGGGATCCATGCGGTAACTGGTGGTGGGACCGGCGGCCCCGATCACCCTGCCAGGGGGCGCGGGCGAGGGTCCCACGTAGTATATGATCTGCCCATCGATGGGTATTGGAAGCTCTTTGCCTGCCTCTATCAGTTCCACAAGTCTCCGGTGGGCCGCATCCCTGGCCGTGTAGATTATCCCGCTGATCAGAACCCTGTCCCCGGCCCTGAGGGGTTCCACGTCTCCATCAGACAGGGGTGGGGTGAGATGATATTCGTTACCCATAATCTCCTCCTTAAGGCTTTACTGCCCGGCTCCTTCAGCAGCAGAATCAGGGCGTATGAGGTGGTACTTCTTCAAAGAACCACCTCCACATGGCGGCTCGCGTGACACTGGATATTGACGGCCACGGGAAGGGAGGCGATATGGCACGGCATCATCAGGATATGAACGGCAAGGGAGGTGATCCGTCCCCCTAATCCCTGGGGCCCCACCCCCGTCTTGTTGATCTCTTCCAAAAGTTCCCGTTCCATATTGTCCAGCCCCTCGTCAGGGTTGGGGCTACCCAGCGGTCTCAAAAGTGATTTCTTGGCCAGGATGGCGGACCGTTCAAAATTGCCCCCGATCCCCACACCGATTATGGTGGGTGGGCAGGGGTTGGGGCCTGCCTGGACAACGGTCTCGACGACCTTCTCCTTTACACCTTTCCATCCGGCTGAGGGGGGCAGCATGAAGAGCCGGCTCATGTTCTCGCTCCCCCCTCCCTTGGGCACCACCCATATCCTGAGCCTGTCTCCGGGGACAAGATCAAGGTGGATGATAATCGGGGTATTGTCGCCCGTGTTCTTCCTCGTAAAGGGATGGGCAAGCGATTTACGCAGAAAACCTTCCTCGTAGCCCTTCCGGATCCCCTCTTCAAGGGCCTGATAAAGCCCCTTGACCAACACCTCCTCCCCTAATTCCACAAAGAGGACCGCGACCCCTGTGTCCTGGCATATGGGGATCCTCTCCTCCCGTGCTATGCGCGCGTTCTCCAAGAGTTTTTCAATAACGTCCTTTCCCACGCCGGACTCTTCATGTTCCAAGGCCCTTTCCAGACCATGGACAACATCTGCGCCTAACTCAAGGTTCGCCTGAATTGACGCTTCTTTGACCGCATCAATAATGGTCAGGGCTGAAATCTCCCGCATGAAATCCTCCCCCGGATTTGACATTCCCTCAGTAAGCCATTAAAAGCAGGCAGTATTCAAGAAAAATAGTCCATTGGTGAAGAATATACAGAATATCCCACAGGGAAGCAACAGAAAGTTAGAGGGGCGGTAGAAACGTAATCTACTGCTTCATGGCGAGGTTTTGAACATGAGGATCCTACTGACCAACGATGACGGTATCCATGCCCCGGGACTGTTCGCCCTTTATGAGGCCCTGAAACAGGACCACCAGGTGCATATTGTGGCACCCGAGTCGGAGATGAGCGCCGTGGGACACGCCATTACCCTCACATCGCCCATAGTGGTCCAGGAGGTACACAGGGATGGCCTGTTCTTCGGTCATGCAGTAAAAGGGACCCCGGCGGACTGTGTAAAGCTCGCTGTAAAGGAACTCCTTGATAGCCCTCCGGACGTGATTTTGTCCGGCATAAATGTGGGCGCCAACGTAGGGGTGAACATCCTCTACTCGGGCACGGTGTCTGCGGCCACTGAGGGGGCCTTCCTGGGAATAAGGTCTGCAGCCATATCCCTGGCTGTCATGGAAAATCCCGACTTCCGGTTTGCGGCCCAGTTCAGCAGGGACCTGGTCCGGTTTATGGTGGAGGCCGATTTGAGGGACGGGACCGCCCTTAACGTGAACATCCCTGCCCTTCCGCCCGAGAAGATCAGCGGGATAAGTATCACAAGGCAGGGTACGTCCAGGTTTGAGGAACGCTTTGAGCGGCGCACAGATCCCAGGGGCAGGGTGTACTACTGGCTCACGGGTGAAAAATTCATTGAGACCGGCAATCCCGAAAACGACTCCGTTGCCCTGGGGCTCAACAGGATTACCATCACGCCTATCCACTACGACCTCACCTGTGAAAGGGAACTTGTGAGGCTGAAAACCATGGACCTTCCACCCCTGGCCCTTGTATCCCGTGGCAAAACCCGATGAACCGGGCTTCCCAAGACCCTTTCTGGAAGGTGTAACCGTAGGGCATGACAACACCGCCCCCGGCCAGGGAGTCCGCTTCCATTGAAAAGGCGGCCATCCTCCTGAACCGAACCGGAGCGGGCTTTTCAAAGAAAAAAAGGGGTCATCCCCACCTTTTCCGGCGGGATTGACCCCCTGGTTTCCATGGTGGAGCTGAGGGGGATCGAACCCCTGACCTCATGACTGCCAGTCATGCGCTCTCCCATCTGAGCTACAGCCCCTCTTGCTGTTCCTATATACAGCCGGTAAAAGGCCATGTCAATATCATATTGACATCTTTTTTGTCCACCAGTATGATATCTTGCCACGGAAGTTAGAAAACTGGGTGAATATCCCCCAACGGCATCCTTACCTGACAGCCTGCTGAAGACAGTGCCGGAGTGGTGAAACTGGTAGACGCGCTGGACTCAAAATCCAGTGGACCTTGCGTCCGTGTCGGTTCGATTCCGACCTCCGGCACCATTAGGGG
>DREN01000475.1 GCA_011051075.1 Deltaproteobacteria bacterium
CCTCAATCCCTCAATCCCTCAATTCCACCTACAGCTCAATCCTCCATGCGGAAAACACGTCTTTCAGGGAACGGATCTCCTCAAGGATTTCATCACTGACAATGGATCCGGTTGTTATGAGAATAACGTTCTGCCTCTTCTCCGCCTCCTCACCCACGTGCATGCGGCCTATGTTGATATCATGGGCTGCCAGGACAGATGTGACCCGTCCTATCACCCCCGGGGTGTTCCTGTTGCGGATCAGGAGGATATGCCCCTCGGGAATCGCCTCGAGGTAGAAATCGTTAATCCGGAGAATCCTGGGCAGATTCCTGCCAAAGATGGTGCCCGACACTATGTTTTCACCTTCCAGGGTCTTTACCGTGAGCTTGACAAGGCTGGCAAAATCCTTGGATGATGCCCTCTTTGATTCCACCACTTCGATCCCCCTGTCAGCGGCGATATGGGGGGCGTTCACAAAATTCACATCATGTTTGAGGATGGGGGTCAAAAGCCCCTTGAGCATGGCCGTGGTCAGGGGGGTAACGTCGTGCTCAACTATGGCCCCGGAGTAAAGGACTTCCACCCCTGTCAGGGCGCTGTCGGCCAGTTGGGCCTGGAGAGAACCCATCCTCTCCAAGAGGGTAACGTAGGGCCGCAGGATCGTCATCAGTTCAGGGCTGATACTCGGTACGTTGACTGCGTTTTTCACCGTTCCATGAAAGAGATAGGATATTATCTGCCGGGCCACATCCTTTGCCACATTATCCTGGGCCTCTTTTGTGGATGCCCCCAGATGCGGGGTACAGATGAAGTTGGGCAGTTCCATGAGCCGGATCTTCCCAGGGGGTTCGGTCTCGAACACGTCAAGGGCAGCCCCGCCCAGGTGCCCGGATTTGAGGGCCTCGTACAGATCATCCTCGTTTACGATCCCGCCTCGGGCGCAGTTTATAAGCATTGCGCCTCTTTTCATCCGTGCCATAAGGTCCCTGTTGATCATATTGGCGGTCTCTTCTGTCCGGGGGGCGTGGATGGTAATGTAGTCGGCCCGCTCAAGGAGGGTCTCAAGGGAGACCGGCTCAAGGTCGAGCCTCTCGATATTCTGGGGTTTGATATAGGGGTCATAGACGATGACCCGCATCTTCATTCCCCTGGCCCTGTCCGCCACTATCCGGCCGATATGTCCCACACCTATAAGTCCCAGCGTCTTGTTGAAAAGCTCCCGGCCCTTGAGCCTCCCCTTCTCCCATTTACCCTCTCTGAGTGATGCCGTGGCCTGGGGGATGTTCCTGGAAAGGGCCATGATCATGGCCATGGTATGCTCGGCAGTAGTTATGGTGTTTGCGTCAGGGGTGTTCATGACCACTATGCCGCGCTTGCTCGCCGTTGCTATGTCCACGTTGTCCAGACCGATTCCGGCCCTGGCAATGACCTTAAGGCGGTCCGCTTTTTCGATCACATCGGCGGTGACCCTGGTGGCGCTCCTTATCACGAGCCCATGGTAGGGGCCGATCACCTGTATCAGCTCCTCTGTTGAAAGGCCGGTATTAACGTCAGCGTCAATACCGGGTGTTTCCCGGAAGATATCGAGTCCCACCTGGGAGAGGGGATCGCTTATTAGGACTTTCATTCAGTCGTCTCCTGACAAATCGCCCTGTGTTGTTACCTGGTAAGGGCGGGATTTGGAAGCTCAAGATCAGGGCCCAAGGATAAGGCGCCCGCACCGATCAGCCATCCATTCTCGCCTCGTCAGCTTTATGCGCCGTAGTGTAACAACAGCCCCCCCTGGTGTCAAGGCCCGTAAAGGCTGTTTTGTCCTTGACTTCCCCAATGAATTGGTGTAAAAGCCCATGGACAACCGTAATTAGCCAGATGGGAGACTGGATTTTTCGGCATCAGCCTGAAAATGGACGGGAAAATGGCCTTCAGGTCAGAAAATCCTTGACATCTCTCTCATAACTTGATAAAAGCCTAATAAGGCTTGAGTATAGTAGTTTAAGATCTTATATTTCGTGTCAGATCTTAGGCCTGTTGTGTGTTTTATTAAACATAAACATCTTAATTTTATAGAAAGGAGGCGATAAATCTTTTAGTTTTGTTTAAGAGTTTATTGAGCTTGAGTGACAGAAAGTCTAACCCAAAACAAGATTCTTTATTTTAGGAGGAGAGAGTAATGAAGAAACTATTTGTAATTGGTATGGCAGCCCTGCTGCTTGTCGCGTTTTCAATGCCTGCCATGGCAAAGGTAAAGGTCGGTGGTATTGTATTTACTGATTTCTACTACATCGACAGAGATCTGGACAATATGGGTGGCACTGATTCTTACCAAAACACAAGACTCGAATTGCCTATCATTACACGTCTATATGCCCGGTGGACCAATGAAGACAACGTGGGGATGTACATCGAGCTTGGACTTGGTAAGGGGGGAAAAGGGATAGGCGCCCACGATGGTAACGGTGATGTGCCATACCTCAGGCATGCGTACGGCTGGTGGGACGTGAGCCCGGCGATTCAGATATTGGCCGGTCACACTACCACCCCCTTCTCACCCCTCAACCCCTCGCAGTTATTGGGAACAAATTCAGGGTCCCTCAACATTATTGGTGTCGGTTACGGCGACTTCTACTCCGGCCGTTTTCCCCAGGTGCGCGGTACCTTCAGATTCGGCAAGATGGGAAGGTTTGAGGTCGCTCTGGTGACCCCGAACGACGGGCAAGCTGAAAATGGTGGAGGGCCTGCTGCGGGTCAACTCAACACCAAGCTCCCGAGGATTGACATTGGAGTACCCCTTTACTTCGGCCCGGTCAGCATCTACCCCGGTTTCCTCTACCAGCACCAGAGCTTTGATAATCTTCCCCCAGGCCAGGAAGATAACCTGGACACCATTATCGGGTCCTTAGGTGCCAAGGCAGGGTTTGGTCCCTTTGGCATTGCCGCCGAATTTAACTATGGTCAGAATTGGGCCAACACACGCAGCCTCATCGGTGTCGGTACCTTTAATAATAACGCCGTTAACCTGGCTGGTGCCCAGCTCGACAAAAACGGTAGGGTTGAGGATGCAGAGACCTACAGCTTCTGGATAGATGTCTCCTATAAATTTGGTCCGATCACCCCCCATGTGATGTACGGTTCGATGAAATCCAAAATAGACAACCTCGCCGTGGGGAGTGCGAAAGAGTCCAAGACCCAGATGTACGGTATCAGCGTCCCGATCGATCTGGCCAAGGGCTTCAGGGTAAGACCAGAATTGATGTGGTATGACAACGGAGATACCAAACTCGAAGGTGGCGGTAGTTTTGAAAACGGCAAGTACGCCATCTACGGTGTGCAGTTCCAGATCACGTTCTAAGTTAGTAGATAATAAATTTTAGCCAAGGGTCGTTTCCTTATCGGCCCATGTTGAATCAAAAAAGCCCCCTTCCTGAATTTGGCAAGGAAGGGGGCTTTTTTTCTGAGGCGTGATGCCTCTTATTCGGATCTTACAGCCCGTATATAATAGTACCTTGGATCTAACTTACAGATTGGAGTATCAACGATTGAAAGGCCGTTTAGTTCAATCATTTCTCTGAAACTCTCCACACTGGATCGCAGAGAATTTTCCTGAATCAGCAATGTTCCGTCCTGCTCTAAGTATTTGCCGACATCTTTATAAAACCGCCTGTGAAGAGCCCAGTCTTTGTCCAAAAATATTATTTCAGGGCTTCTTTTCTTAGTGCAAACACGGCTGAAATGTGGGGGATTCCCTACTACCAAACTCCATTTTTCAGAAGAAGGGATCTTTTTGAGGTTATCGGACAAATAGAGCGTGACCTTGCTTTCGAGGCTGTTTAATCGTACTGTTTTTGAGCATGCCTGAATGGCCAGTGGATTTATGTCTGCAAGGCACAGTGTTTTACAAAGGCCATGTGCCAGGAGAGAAAAGCCGATAAAGCCCGGCCCCGAGCACCACTCAAATATTCTTTCTTGAGGAGGAAAATTTCTTCGTATAAAATCAATATAATCTTGACCAAAAGCAGCTCCTCCACCGTCTAATTCTTTTGTGTAATAAACCTTAATCCCCTCAAATTCGACATAATCGGTTAATTGTACCATAACATTTTTCCTGTTTTGGGCTGCTATAGGCTTCCAGATAAAGATTTTCGACCTGTGCGGTTACACTTCAGCAATTGTGGATATGGGATCTATCCCGTCCGTGGGGGCCTCTTTTCCAAAGGACGCAA
>DREN01000390.1 GCA_011051075.1 Deltaproteobacteria bacterium
CTCAAGGAGCACTACCCTGATGTTGATATCAAGGTCTTCTACATCGACATAAGGGCCTTTGGAAAGGGGTTCGAGGACCTCTACATGCGGAGCCGGAGGTTGGGGGTCCAGTACCTGAGGGGCCTTCCGGGTACGGTTGAGGAAACAGCGGACAGGGGGCTCAAGGTGTCAATAGAGAATACAGCCACCGGCAGACTGGAGGCCCATCACCTGGATATGCTGGTCCTGGCCCTGGGGATCAAATCGGCCCCCAGCACCCAACGGCTCCAGGAGATGCTGGGCCTTCAGCTTACCCCTGACGGGTTCTTTCTTGAGGCCCATCCCAAGCTCCAGCCAGTGGACGCGGCAACCCGCGGGGTCTTCTACGCCGGGTGCGCTGAAGGGCCCAAGGATATCAAGGAAAGCGTGACCCAGGCCTCTGCCGCGGCAGCCCGGGCGATCCGACTCATGCACAAGGGAGAAATAACCACCGAACCGATCACCTCAAAGGTGGTTGAGGAGCACTGCAAGTCGTGTGGAAAATGTGCAGAGGTATGTCCCTACAACGCCATCGACGTGGATGTGAAGAGAAAGACCCCTGCTGTGGTCAATACGGCTGCCTGCGCCGGGTGCGGGACCTGCGCCGCCGAGTGCCCCTTCGGCGCCATTATCATGAACCATTTCACCGATGAGCAGATCCTGAACCAGGTCTATGCCCTCCTTGAAGAGGAACCGGAAAACAAGATCCTTGCCTTTGCCTGCAACTGGTGTTCCTACGCGGGCGCAGACTACGCAGGGGTATCCCGGCTCCAGTATCCCCCCAACGTGCGCCTGATCCGCACAATGTGCTCGGGCAGGGTGGACGAGAAGTTCATCTGGGAGGGCTTTCTCACAGGGGCCCCCGTAATCCTCGTGAGCGGCTGCCATATAGGCGACTGCCACTACATCGACGCGAATCACTGGACGGAGAGGCGGGTAAAGAAGGTACAAAAGAAGATGTCCAGGCTGGGAATCCGACCCGAGCGGCTCCAGCTGGAGTGGATAAGCGCGGCAGAAGGCGCCCGCTTTGCCGACCTCATGAAGCGGATGGAACAGATCAGGGAGGGCGTAAGCCAGGAGGAGATCGCAGAGACGATCAAGGTGCTCAGGGAAAAATCCAAGAATTGAGGCTTAGAAAACCTGCAATCTACTGCCAGATCAAAAATGCCATCCACGGATTACCCAGACCGGTACAGGTTATGTAACACCGCCTTCACTTATCCCGTGTCCGGTAACGAAGGGGTTAAGGAACAGGCACAATCACCCTGCATCCCCGCTAAAGCGGGATCTCCCCTCCGCTCCAACTTGCATTCCCGCCAAAGCGGGATTTCCGCTCCGCTCCAACTTGCATCCTGCATCTTCCACCCTGCATCTTGCATCTTCCACCCTGCATCCTGCATCCTGCATCCTGTATTCCCGCCAAAGCGGGATTTCCGCTTCGCTCCAACCTGCATCCTTAATCCCGTTCCCAATCCATCCAATCCATGCTGAGGATAATATTCAGTGGCAGGATGCTGGTGGCCCTTCTCATGGGCTTTACCTGCGGCCTTCCGCTCCTCCTTACCATCACCCTGCTGCAGGCAAGGATGAAGGAGGCCGGGGTGGACCTTGCACTCATAGGAATGATGGCCCTGGTAGGCATTCCCTACACGGTCAAATTCCTCTGGGCCCCTTTCCTTGACAGATACACCCTCCCCTTTTTGGGCCGCAGAAGGGGGTGGCTTTTTGTCTTTCAGATATGCCTGATCCTGTCGATCGCGGGCCTGGGAATAGCCGATCCCGGGGTCAACCCGTGGATGGTGGCTTTTGTTGCCTTTGTGGTGACCTTTTTCAGCGCCTCCCAGGATATTGTGGTGGATGCCTACCGGAGAGAGGACCTCCCGGACGAGGAGCTGGGCCTGGGTTCATCCCTTTATGTGAACGGCTACAGGGTGGGGATGCTCCTGGTCTCGGGCGGGGGCATGATCATGGCGGATCATATCTCTTTCACCGCCGTTTATCTGGTCATGGCCTGCGCCATGATCCCCGGCCTCATAACCACATTACTGGCACGGGAGCCTGAACCCGCTGTCGGCATACCCGGATCCCTCAGGGAGGCGGTCTTTGACCCCCTTACCGAGTACTTTACCAGACAGGGGGCCGTGTGGATCCTGGCCTTTATCCTCCTTTACAAGATCGGCGATACCATGGCCAGCTCCATGACCATCCCCTTTTACCTTGACCTGGGATTTTCAAAAACCGAGATCGGAGCGGTGGTCAAGCTCTTCGGTTTCTGGGCCACCATTTCAGGGACCCTAATCGGCGGCATTGTGATGATACGTCTGGGGATCAACCGCTCTTTATGGGTCTTCGGCCTCCTCCAGGCCCTGTCCACCGGGTGCTTTGCCCTGTTGGCCCGGGTCGGCCCCAACATCACCCTCCTGTCAGGGGTGATCGGTTTTGAGAACCTGAGCTCCGGCATGGGCACGGCCGCCTATGTGGCCTTCATGGCCAGCATCACGGACAAGAGATTCACCGCCACCCAGTATGCCCTCCTGAGCAGCCTGATGGGTGTGCCCAGGGTACTGGCCTCGGCCCCTACCGGATTTCTTGTGGAGGCCATGGGCTGGGAGGGCTTTTTTGTGGCCTGCGCCCTGATCGCCCTTCCCGGGATGGTGCTCCTGATCAAGTTCGCCCCATGGTCACAACCATCCCGACGCCTGCCATGATACAAGGCCCGCTCCCGGGGAACAGACCCGGGTTACTGAAGGTCCGCAGAAATCACCCGCCAAGGTGTATGAACATGGCGGGAAGGCCCCCTGTTCTTTCATCCTGACAGTACGGATTTGATATCCACAACCGGGGTCTTGTCTATTACCTCCAATGACTCCACCCGGATCCTGGTCGGCCCTTCCAGGGCAGTGATGCGGGTCCTGTGGAGACCGATGGGATTGGGCCTGTGGGGAGACCTGGTGGCAAACACCCCCCTGAGCGGGTTATCCGGGTCTCCCCTCGGATGTACCTTGAGAATGGACCGGTCAGACAGGTGCAGCCAGGTAAACACCATAATCTCGTCGCCCACCCTCAATCCATCCAGGCCCCCGGCGTATGGGGGATCGATTTCGATCCAGGCCCCGGGGGCACCTTCACTCTCCTGACGGGGGCAATCATGGATATTTTCAAGGGCCGAGCGGACAGTACCGATCGGCCTCACATGGAAGTGGTGACGTGTCATGGTAGTGGAGAAATTGGAAGCAGGGACTGGACAGGGCTATTTGTCCAGGTTGGCGCGAACGACCTCTACGAGTTTTTTTATATCGTCCGTGTCCAGTTTACCGTACTTCTTGAAGATGAGCCTCCCCTCTTTGTCAAAGGCCAGGACGTCGCTGTTATCATCCCCTATGCCCCATGCCTTCACGATGACCTTATCATAATCCCGCACATATATAGTGGTGGGGTACTTTTTCTGTTTTTCTTCCAAAGCAGATGATATCAGGAAGTTGGGAAGCCATGTGGCATCCATATTGATGATACCGTAGCTTTGAAATTTATCTCTGGGGAAATTTTCCTTTTTCAGAGCATCACTGGCATCGTTATTCAGGTCCTTTTCATCCGGATCCACGTAGAATATTACATTGATCTTTCCTTTCAGCTCCTTGCTGCTCCAGGGGCTTCCGTCCAGCCGGCCGCCCAGATCTCCTTTCAGCTCCACCTCCGGGGGCACCTGTCCAATCTCCACCTCGGCCCACGCCGGAGACGCAACCAAACAGACTGCAAACAGAAACACCGCAAAACACCTCATCTTCCATCTCCTTATAAATATAACAGGGTTATGGCCTTTAAGCCATTCACCTACCTCAGCCCCGATGGCCACTTCAAAATACCTCAGCGACAGGCCAAGGTAGTGTACTAATCGTGGATGCAAAAATCCATACTTTTTCCTTTTTCATCCTGGTTTTTTCTTTTGATTTCCGATTATCGGGATGTTTGAATCCTCAGGAGCATCGGACAAGGATTCACGATAGAATTAATCGTATCTCCGGATGGTTTCCGATTGATTCCAGTCCTCCGATTGATCTCCTGTTGACTGATCCCCTCCTCCAACAATGTGGGGGGGGGGGGGGGTTTTTTTTGGCGGCTCTTTTTTTTTTGTGTGTTTGGGGGGGGGGGGGGGGGGGTTCCCCCCC
>DREN01000160.1 GCA_011051075.1 Deltaproteobacteria bacterium
ATGCTTGCCCAGTTCGAGGAGAAAAGGGATGAGTTTGTTTCCACCCTTATCCTTGAGGATTATATACATATTGCACAGGGGGGAGAGGATATCTCCATTGATGTTTCGGTAGAGTATATTCCCGCAGTGGAGAATTTCGCAAATTACAAGGAAAAACGGGTCTTTTTTACGGGGAATTTCAACGTCTCCCACCTTGGACAAACTCATATTTGTCATAGATGTTTCGCCTGTTATGCCATGGACATGGAAAAGGAAGATAGGCAGACCGCCAGGGAACTGGCAAACAGGCGAATAGCGGCCGTTTATAAGGAGTTTGACAAGGCCGGTATCAGGTATAATAAGGTCTTTTTTGAATAAGGGATCGTCGTACTGCTAAGCGTCCCCCAGCAGACCCGGAAAGCAGTTTAAAGGAGGTTTGAAACTGGGAAAAAGTGTAAGCTTGTGAATGAAGGCCTGCCCACTACCCCCTGATCCTTCTATCCACCTGGATTTCGTATTTCTTTAGCCGTTTCCAGAGGGTTACCCTGCTGATGCCAAGCAGCCTGGCCGCCTCTGATTTATTCCCTCCGGTCCTTTTTAATGCCTCTATCATACGACCCCTATCGTCACCCTTGACCTGCATCCCTAAGTTTGATTCTCCGACTGAAAGGGGCCGGGAGTTCCCGGTCAGGGTAACGGGGAGATGCTCTGGTTTGATTTCGTCCCCTGAGCAGAGTACAAAGGCATATTCAATGGCATTGATCAACTCCCGAACATTCCCGGGCCAGTCGTAGTTTTCCAACAGGCCTAATGCCCCTCTGTCCATACTCGCTATCGGTTTCTGGGTCTTGAGGCGTATCCGTTTGATAAATGAGTCAATGAGCAGATGTATGTCCTCACGCCGTTCCCTGAGGGGTGGCAGATAAATGGGGATGACCCCGATACGATAAAAGAGATCGTCACGGAACCGGCCCTCTTCCATAAGCGTCTGGAGATCCTTGTTTGTTGCGGAAAGGACCCGTACGTCCACGGTGATGGGCCTGTGATCCCCCACCTTTTCTATCTCCTTTTCCTGCAGGACCCGCAGCAGTTTCACCTGGGTGGAGAGGGGTAGATCACCTATCTCGTCAAGAAAGATATCCCCGTGATTGGCAGCCTCAAAGCGACCCACCCTGGTACGTTCGGCGCCGGTAAAGGCACCCTTCACATGACCGAAAAGCTCACTTTCAAGGAGTGACTCATTAAGGGCCGCGCAGTTAACCTTTATGAACGGTCCCTTTGAGCGTGATCCAAGTCGATGAATGGCCGCGGCAACCAGTTCCTTTCCAGTACCGCTCTCACCGTAGATGATCACGGGCGCGTCAGACTGGGAGGCGCTCCCGATGAGATCGAAGACCTGTCGCATGGGTGTAGATTTTCCGATGATGCCCTGAAAGCTGTCCTGTATGCTCAGTTCCTGACGTAGAGAACTGATGATCTGATCCTTGGCTACAAGTTCGGTACAATCTGCCAGGTTTTCCACAGCACCCACCACCTCACCATCATTGTCCTTCAATATGGCGGCATTCTTGAGAACGTGGAGGGGGCGCCCATCCTTTGTCTGGAGGATACACCTGCTGTGCCTGACAAGGCCGTTCTTGAACAGCTCACAGTGCCTTTCACCCCCACGGGCCCTGGTGCCGAAGCAGGTGTTGCACTTGAGTATTTCACACGACTGGCCCACAAGTTCACCCTGCTTATATCCGGTAAGGTGTTCAAAGGCGTTATTGACGGAAAGGATAATACCCTCGGGATCCACTATCATCAGCCCGTCTACCATGGTCTGGATGACCGTCTGCCAGTACTGGCTGTACTCCTCGTCAAAGGTGATCGTCATTTCCCCTCCTGGTACGGGTTACGGGTTGTAGGCCACATGGAGTATCCTGTGTTCACAAAAACGTTAATTGATAAACTTAATGAACACGTGTTAAGAGTTAACTATTAACGCCGGAAAGTCAACCCAAAGGGCCGTAAAAGATATTTACCTTGTAAAATCACCCTGTTGAGGGTAATACCTCCCCTGCCTGCCAATTGGCACTCCCTTTGCATACAGGAAAAGACAAACCTACCCCCATATTCCACAAGGACAAGCAGTGACGAATGAAAAACAGTTTGACAGAACTCTTGATCTGCGCGGGTGGAGTTGTCCCTGGTGCATTCTCAAGGCAAAGAGCTGGCTCAAGCATATGAGTTCCGGTCAGGTCTTAGAGGTTATCAGCACGGATCCCCAGATCCAGAAGAATTTTCCTCATGTTCTTGAGAAAAGTCCGGATCGGGTAATCAAGATGGATCAGAAGAACGGTTGTTATCACGTGCTTGTAAAACGGGGGTAGGGGCAAGGCAAAGGAAAGCGCCTCATCCGGTAGGGCGCCATACATGAACATATCAGTCAAGAAAACAAGGGGAGGTTTATCATGGGAGAAGTAGATCTTAGCACCATTGAGGCGGCAAGTGTTGTGGACGCGCGCGGGGTTTCATGCCCGGGTCCTCTGTTGGAGGCGAAAAAGGGGATGGGAAACGTTCAGGTAGGTCAGATATTGGAAATACTGTCCAATGACCCGGGATCCAGGAACGATATCCCGCGGTGGGCCAAGAAAGTGGGCCATGACTATCTTGGATATCTGAGTGTGGACGGTGCAGACAGAATCTTCGTTAAACGCCAGAAATAGTGGGGGCCACTATGCCAGCCCAGGAAAACAAGGCCAAGATACTTATCCTGGCCACGGAAGACTGCGCATATCCCGGGGCCAACGCGGTGGGCCAGGCCCACATGAGTTACCCTGAAAATACCTATATCCTGAGGGTCAGGGCGCCGGTAATGTTTCCCGAAAAGTTCTACATGGACTGCTTTAAGAAGGGGATATACGGCATTATCATCATGTCCTGCGGTGTGGAATGCGCCTACGAAGGGGCCTATCCGGCCCTTGCCACCAGGATAGACAGGTTATATCCCATGATGAAGGAGGCGGGCCTTGATACCAGAAGGATCCGCCTGACAGGGGTATGTACGGTCTGTACAAGGGCCTTTGTTAAAGAGGTCAACGACATGAACCGGCTCGTGGAAGAGTTAGGTCCTCCGGGCACAGAGAAGGTTGCGTAGCTGGGTTACCGGCCCTGTCTGTCAGGGGCCGGATCCGGCAGAGGACCTGGAAAAACCCGTGGAGAACTGCCGGGGCAGGGGCGGAGGAGTGCGGGTATCAAAGGTGAGCGAAAGGAAGGGTATATGTCCACTAAAACAATGAAATTCGACAGCCTTGTCGTAGGCGGAGGAATTGGGGGCCTGCAGGCGGCCCTTGATCTGGCAGATCAAGACTTCAAGGTGGCCATCGTTGAAAAGGACGCCACCATAGGCGGGAAGATGATCCGCCTATCCAAGGTCTTTCCCACACTGGATTGCGCAAGCTGCATTACCACGCCCAAGATGGCCGCTGCAGCCCACCATCCCAACATCACCACCTTTACCTACTGTGAGCTCAGATCCCTTGATCGAGACGGGGGAAAGATTACTGCCAACGTGACCCAGAAGCCCCGGTTTGTTGATGAAGTCAAGTGTATCGGGTGCAGGCAGTGCGAGTACAACTGTCCCGTTTATGTGCCTGACGAGGAGCAGGGAGGGTTTGCCGCCAGGAAGGCCATCTATGTGCCCTTTTCCAATGCCATTCCTCAGGTTGCCCTCATGGACGTGGAGAACTGCACTCTCTGTGGGAAATGCGCCAGGGTATGTCCTACGGAGGCGGTAAGCTACTTCCAGGAACCGGAGGATTTCACTGTTGAGGCAAAGACGGCGGTGATCTCCACCGGCTTTGACCTCACCCCCATGGAGAACAAGCAGCAGTACGGTTACGGAAAGATTCCAAACGTGATCACCGCCCTGCAGATGGAAAGGCTCCTTGCCCCTCATGGCCCCTACAACAGGGTCCTCAGGCCCTCCGACGGCATGGAGCCCGATTCCATAGCGTTTATTCAGTGTGCCGGGTCCCGTGACAAGAGCATGGGTATCCCCTACTGTTCGCGGGTCTGCTGCATGTACGCCATCAAACAGGCGATGCTACTGTCAGGCGCCGTGCCCCTGGCAGATATCACCATCTACTACATGGATATACGCACCTTTGGAAAGGGCTACGAGCAGTTTTACCAGAACTCCATGGCCATGGG
>DREN01000354.1 GCA_011051075.1 Deltaproteobacteria bacterium
ACACGGTTCCGCCGGAAGGTGTCGTCAGCAGCATCTCTGATCAGAACCTCCTTATAAAGGCGATTGAGCCGCTCCTCAAACCCGCCCTAACATCGCTTTACCGCCAGATTGACCAACAGATCAAACTGATCCAAAGTGACACCTGGGTCGATGCGGAGATCAAAAACAGAGAAGAACATATTCTCATAAAGAGAATGCTCCTTGAGGGAAAGATAGATGCACATCAGTGGGGAAGGGCGGATCAGGCACCTGAGGGCGTAAGCCCGAATGCCTGGAGGGAATTTTTGAGCACCCACGGCAAGGTCCAGTTCCGCCACATGCAAAATACCGTCAATCTGGAGAAAAGCATAGTAAACGACGACAACCTGATTGAATTCCTTGAGACCTATCGTGACCAGACAAGGCAGGAGCTTGCTCAGCCTCACCATATCGACTTCAGGGCGGGAGGCAGGTCAAACCGGGAGATATCCCGGAAGTACGGCAAACCCTACGATACCATGTTCATGCGCATGCTCGTATGGTCCCCGTCCACCCGGGAGGCGGGCACCTGGGAAATATACATACCAGGCAGCACCATCAAGGGGGCGTTCAGGAAACGCGCCTCCCAGATCATGAAAACCCTGATCGGTGAAACAGCGGCCACGGACCGCCTGCTTGACCTTCTGTTTGGGACCCGGGGTCAGAGGGGACTGGTCTTTTTCTCTGACGCGTACCTTGTGGATCCTTCAGACCCTGAAAAGGCGTGGTGCTCCATGGACGGCGTCAGAATGGACCCGAAGACGGGCCGCCCCATCGAAGTCACCAAGCATGACTACCTGTTCGCCTATGGGAACGACCTTAAATTCAGATTCAGGATCAATATCCAGGATATCGGCAAAAAGGATATGGAGGCCATATCCTTCCTGCGGCATCTGCTTAACGACTTTCAACGGGGCGATATTCCTCTTGGTGGCGAAAAGGGCAGTGGATTCGGCTGGGTTCAGGCGGACCTGAACAGGGTCATCTGGCTTACGTCGCGTCCCTATGAGTTGACGGATGAGCTGTTCGGCCAGGCGCAATTAACCCGAGACGGCCTGTGGAGAAGGCTTGAACTGGAAGGAGATCGCGCCTCGGAGGCCCTTAGGCCTGTTCAACCAATCCTTCCCTCAGAAAAGATATCCCGTGAAACCCCTCCCCCCCTCGCAAAGGCGGGATTCATATCTCACAGGGCCTTCGCCGGATATTGCGGCATGCTCCAGGTTGAGGCAGAGCCGCTGACGCCGCTGAGTATCCGTGAGAGCGGGGGGCCATCTTACAATAAAGAAACCGGGGAGGGACCCATGAACGGTTGGGATTTTTTCTCTTTATCCCCGCCTGATCCTGCGCACAGAGCATCGGAAAGAACCTACGCCCTTCCCGGCAGGAGCATCAGAGGCATGATTCGTCACATCTATTCCATTGCGAGCGATTCCAGGGCCGAGAGTATTGATATAAGCAGGCTCAACCCCTCCGACAGCCTCTTCGGGTGGGTTGGCAACGGCCCCAACAACGCCCTCACGGGCCGGGTATCCTTTTCTTTTGGCCTTTTTGATAAACCGGAACTGGTCTGGTTCGAGGTCCCCTATCCCTACGGAGAGTGGCAGTACACCAAAGACGCGTGGAAACAGGTCCCGGGCGGCACCGCAAAAAAGACGGTCATTGATGGTCAATGGCGGATTTTTCCCCATGTCCCCCTGGCCCCGGTGGTAAACCCGCTTGACCGTTTCGAGCCGAAACGCCCTGACGCATCATACTTCCGCGCAATCATGCCGGGCTGCAGGGCCGGCTTTACCATTCGTTTCTGGAACCTTCTTGAAGAAGAACTGCGCAGACTCGTTTGGTGCGTGGGCCTGGAACCCGGGCTTGCCCACAAGATGGGAAACAATCGTTATCTTGGTTTCGGGAGCCTTCGCCTGACAATAAGGCCCTCCAGTTTTCTCATTGACTGGTCCAAACGCTACGCGCCTGCGTCAGGCCAGGCGTGGCAAACCCCCTTGGCACCGGATGAGTGGTTTGACACGAAAGTAATTTCCAACTACTCAAACCTGAGAAAGGTCCTGAATGCTGAGCAATTTTGACTGGCTCCGCCTTTGCAGAAACGGGTCCGAATTGATAGCCACCCTGAACATCATGAACTCAGGGCCCGGTCTCTTTCAGGGTCCCCAGGAAATCGGTCCCCCTCTCTGCGGTGTTGACGGGCCGTGTACGCGTTGCTGGATATACCCTCGGGCGCCGGAATCATCCGGCCAACACTGCGTGGCGTGTGAAGAAATCGTATCCAGGGCAAGAAGGCTCGGACGACTCTCGCGACAGTGCATGGTTGTATGGAGCTTTGTCAATTTTATCCCCGACCCGGTCAGGCTGAACAGTGGGACGGAATCCAATCAGATCCGTTGCTCCTTTCTGCCTGATGATAACCACTTCCTGGTGATCATCCGTGGCTACAGTCTGAGAGACTGGCTCAGGGAACTGCTTCTCTATCACGGATCTGAACTGAAAGGGCTGATGATCCTCTTCCCTACCACCGGCACAGGATTTTCGTACAGCATGGGAGACATCCTGTGCCGGGCGATTCATAATGATTCGCGGTTTCCAATGGACCGCCTGCGTATCCGCTTCTTCCCCCGGCCTCTGGAGCTGAACGCCCCCCACATGCGTGAGGACAGGGGAATTCTTACCTTTGACTCGACCGAGTTCCTCGGCCTGCTGGAAATGGCAACAATATTCCGGGCCCAGTTGCTCCCCCATGAGCAGGATATGGTCAAAAAGGCCGTCGGTCTGAAGGATCATCAAGAAAAGGGATTTTACTGGGGCAGGCTCATGGGCATGTTGAGCCTGGAGGCCAGGGATATGCTGGCTGCCTGGAAATTCAAACAGTGGCCGGAAAATAGGGTCAGATTGCTCTACGAGCTTGTTGCCCATGTCCCCTTTACCCCTTAACCTGATACGTTATCTGATTGTCTGCAGAGTAAATGCCTCCATGGTATGGCTGTCTCCTGATCCTGCCGTGGAGTTTTCCCTGGTATTGGGGACATTTATTCAGGAGAGCCTTCCCACCATCCAGGCCCGTCCCTGGCGTAAGGCCCTGGTCCCCTGGAAGGAGCTCGGGGGATTATCAGCCATAAGAAACAGGAGCCTGAAGGCCATACCGGGAGCTGCCTGGCCCGTGGAGGCGGTCATTTTCTGCTATCCCGGCAAGAGGGCTTACGGAGAAGGGGAGCTGGTCATGCTGGAGCTTAAGCTCATAGGTGAAAGCGCGGATCATTCCTTTTTCCTGGAGACGGTCCTGCCCGCCCTGGAAGCAGCCAGCAGCAGGATCGACAGAGGCTGGCAGACCCCCAACTCCCTCTGGGGCAAGTTTGACATCAACGCTGTGTATGTTGCCCGCGGGCACAACTGGGAAACCCTCGTCCATGACGGCAGGCTGGACCTGCGCTACAGCGCGACCTCCATGCAATGGTGTGAAGGGCTTGATCTTCGGCGGCATTCATCAGGCCCGTTTCAGAACCTGATCTGGATCACGCCCTTTAACCTGCGATCAGCTGAAGAAGGCAGGCCCGCCAGGAAACCGAGGCAAAAAATAGCTCCTGCCGAAGTTCCCTCTCTGGCCGAGATCCTCACATCCCTGATGATGCGAATGAACTCTCTGCCCATTGGGAAGCCTCATAAAGGCGCGACGTTCTGGGATGTCCTGGCCCCGCGGGACAGGGACGCCTTCCAGGAGGCCCTGGATCGGTGTTCTGAAGTGCCCATGATTCACAGCGCCCTCAGGCCGGTTCCAAGGGTACGGCCCGGTCGCTGGACAGGCAGGCAGCGGTTTGGAGTAATTCCGGATTCGGTGGTTCCGTACCTCGGACTCGCCTCAATCTTTCACATCGGCGAACATACTCACCTCGGGTGCGGCACCTTCACTCTCAGTTGAAAGGGAAGAATCCCAGGCCTCACACCTCACCACCCCTGCCGGGGCTCAGGGCTGGCTGAAACTGGTAACGCGGCTGTTCCATTTTCTGTTGTCGTTTCGATATGATTATTGTATAATATCAGGACACTGCACCTCTGGGAAAATTATCTGACACCTTCGGCATGATTTGGGACGGTGTATCCGCCGAGTTCGAAGGTCATTCGCAGTTGTGTTCCCGGATATTTTACCTG
>DREN01000358.1 GCA_011051075.1 Deltaproteobacteria bacterium
ATGAGCAGTTGTTTTCTGGTGAAGGCCTCACCCCTGCGGGCCCCTATCTCGGTCGCTGAGCCCCTTTTGAAGGTGAGCCTGACCCCTTCCACAAGGTTGCCGCTCCTGAAGGATGGCTGGTCAGCAAAATAGGTCCCCTCGGTTCCCCTCCAGTCAGGGGAGATGAAAAGCTCGAAGCTGGGGATGTTATGGCCTGATATGCCCACCCATCTCCTCTTTTTCCCGGGCCGTATCCTGAGATCGATCCCCTCTGATTCTACGTGATAGTAGTTGACGTCCATGCTGTTCAACCACTTCTTGATGGCCACGGCATCCCTGAACACCCGTTTCCATTCTGCTACCGGGTCTGGCTTGTTCAGGTAGCAGGCCCTTATTATCTGGTTGGTGTACTGCCTCATGGTGAGGCCTGCCTTCCCGGCCAGCTCCTCGGTGGGCATCATGCAGAGGGTCCAGCCAAGCTGGCCCTGCTCCTCCCTGTGCCTCATTATGTCCCTGAGCGGCTTCATGGCCACGGCGAATCTGCCGATCCTCTTGGAGTCGATATCGGCCAGGTGGGTGAGAGAGGCGGGTGCGTGGAGATATATCCTCCCGTTGATATTCCTGTAGAGTTCGTCCTGCCACGATCCCCTGAATACGAGCTGCCGGCTGTTGGCCTTTTCGTAGAAGTTATGCTCCATGACGGGAGTCAGGCTGGAGCGTATGACCGGATTCATCCCCATATCAAGGAGCTTTCCCTGGAGGACCTCGGCCAGTCTGATGGCCGGGAGATCAAATTGAACGATGATCACGTCGCCCCTCCTGAACTTCCCGGTTCTGGCCGATTTAAGGCCCCATAACAGGACATCCGCGTACTTATCCAACTGTTTTTTTGTGAGCATTTAGGTGCCCTCCTTGGCGTTGTTAAATAGTTGAGTTGTTGAGTAGTTGAGTAGTTGAGTTGGAAAAGCGACCAAATTGAGAAAATCTTGGACCGTACGTATGTTGGATATCCAGCTTTCAGCAAAACGACAATCGGCCTGACCTTGAAAACCACTTAACTATTCAACTACTGAACTACTCAACTATTCTTTAAGAGCATGGCCGTCCTGATCTCCTTCCTGGGAAGTTGAGAGCGAAGTCTGCCGTTGATCAAGAACCCCAGCCCAAGAACCCCGCCTTTCTCGGTAGAAAGGATTACATAGCCGTTATCAAGGTTGAGATCAACAGGAATCTCTTTACCCTCTAATAATGTTTGCAGTTGGGCCGTGCTTATCTGAAGTCTTGCTTTTCCGGCAAACCTGCCGAAGATCTGGATGAATCTTGTGGTGGGTTTTATGAACTCCCCCACCTGGCCAAAGGCCTTAAGTCCCACCTTTGTTACCTTTAGATGGGCCGCGCCCTCAAGGTAGGCCGATTTTTTCATCATCAGCCAGGCCTTTTTCGACCTGAAAAAGAGGTAGTCGTCAAATAGATCCCGGGGGATCCCGAATCGATCTTCCAGGTACGAAAAGATGATCTGCCGCTCATCTTCTCCTGCCAATTCGGGCCATGAAGAAGCCCACCGAATCGACCCGGTGGGGATAGAACCTGACCGCATTTCCAAGGCGTTTGTCATAGCTTTTACTTTTCCATTGGGTTATCCCGGGTTCAACATCAAGACTCACTGAAATGGGCAGGAGTTCCGCGTCCCTTTCCTGCAGCAGGGTGTTTACAACGGCCTCATTCTCGTCCGGATTGTAGGTGCACGTTGAGTAAAGCATCTGTCCATCCTCACGGAGGAGATCAAAACCCCGCAGTATTATTCTCTTCTGCAGCTCAGGGAGCCTCTCCCTGCCTCTGTTGTCCCTGTAGCAGTCGCCTGCCCCCCTGTTTCTGAACTTTCCCTCGCACGAACAGGGCACATCGGCCAGTACATAGTCAAAACGCTGTTTCATGGGAAATTCCTGGGCCTGGTATCCTGTCACCACCGTGTTGAGCACCCCCAGCCTTGAAAGGGTATGTCCCAGTGAGACGTGCCTGCCGGCGAAAAGGTCGTTTGACACGATCAGTCCCGTATTACCCATGATCTGGGCGCAGTGGGCGCTCTTCCCGCCAGGGGCCGCGCACATGTCCAGGAGGGCCATATCCTGCCGGGGCCCCAGGACAATGGCGGCCATGGCCGATGTGAGTGCCTGGGGATGGATATGGCCGAGGAAATACTCGATGAGGTTCCCTGGAGAGGAGAGTCCCGGCGCCTCATACAGGGTGTCGTGTTCAGGAGAGGATCGTGCCAAATGAACTCCTCTTTGCCTCAGGGTCCCAACCAGATCCGCAGGTTCCACTAACAGGCTGTTTATCCTCAGGTGGGTGGGGAGAGGATTTTTCAGGCGCTCCTGAAACAGAGGGAAGTCGGGTATGATCTCAGAGTACTCTTCAAAGACCGTCTTCATTCAAGGGTATCCTTCTCAAGATCCTGTAAAGTTCCCCCTGGGTTCAGGGGCAGGTACGTTCCTGTTTGATCGGCCGGTGTTCTCTCTGACAGGGGCAGGAGACTCAGGCCGAAACCGACTATCAGCAACGTGATGGTCCCGATCACGCCGATCAGCCTGGAATGCCACGCACATTCCAGCCAGGCCCACTGCCCGGGGAGATCCCTGACAAAGGTGGCCCAGGTGATGCTCCCTATGCTGGCCGTAACTGCAATAACGGCCTGCCAGCGTCTTATCCGGGCGGACAGAATTCCAAGGAGAAAGAGCCCCACAAGGCCTCCTCCGGCAATTCCTGCCAGCTGCCAGCCGGTCTCAAGGGCCGTCTGTACCTGGATCATGGCCAGGCCCGTGGCCGTACCCAGGATCCCCCACGACACGGTGAAGACCCTGAGCATCCTTATGCAGAGCCTGTCGTCCGCATCCCTGTTAAGGTACCTCTTGTAAAAATCCAGCAGCGAGAGGGTGGAGACGCAGTTGAGGGATGAATCTATACTGCTCATGGCAGCGGCGAGAATGGCGGCAATAATGAGACCCCTGAGCCCTGCGGGGAACTCGGTCACGATAAAGTAGGGGTATATCCTGTCCCCCGCGAGCGGGCCGTTAAGAGAGGATGGGAGGAGTTCCGGGTGAACAGAGTAGTAGGCAAAAAGCCCGGTGCCTATGAAGAGAAAGAGTGCTGAGACCGGTATATAGAGTAGTGCGGCGGTCCAGACGGAACGGGAGGCCTCTTTCAGGGTGCGGGTGGTCTGATAGCGCTGCACGTAGTTCTGATCAACCCCGAAATTCCTGAAGTTCTCTATTATGCCGTAAATGACCACGACCCAGGCGGTGGGCCTGACAAGGTCAAATTTCCAGTTTCCCAGGGAGAACTTGCCGTGCTCCCTTGCTATGGAGAGGATCTGCCCCGGGCCTTCCGGCATGCCGGTGAGGAGGATGATTACGGTGATAACCGCGCCTGCAAAGAGGATTATCACCTGGATTACATCTGTCCAGATCACCGCCTCAATGCCGCCCAGGACCGTGTAGAGGGTGACTCCGGCCCCTGTTATAATTATGATTGTGGCGTAGGACCAGCCCGTGAGGTTGTGGAGCACAAGGGATACCAGGAAGAGGATCATCCCGATGCGGGCAAGGGAGCCAAGCATGAAGCTCACACTGCCGTAGATCCGGGCCCATTGGCCGAAGCGCTGTTCCAGATACTCGTAGGCCGAGACCTTTACCCTGGTCCTGTAAAGGGGAATAAAGTAGAGGATGGCAACCACCGCTGCGATGGGGAGCGTCAGGGAGAACACGAACACATCCCAGTTGAAGTTGTAGGCCTGGCCCGGGTATGCAAGAAAGGTTATGCTGCTGACAAAGGTCCCTAATATGGACAGTCCCACTGCCCAGCCCGGGAGCCTGCCATCTGCTATCATGAAGCCTGTCGAAGTGTTGCTTTTCTTGCGGAAATAGGCGCCGAAGAGTATGACGCCTATGAAGTAGAGGATCAGTATGGACCTGTCCACCATGAAAAAATCTGCCCGCATCTAATTCCCCCTGGACGGTTTGATCCGGAATGTATCTGAACATGGGTGCGGAGTCAACAGGTTACGGCCAGATGCCAGGGAAACGTCAAAGTCAGCTCTAACCCCGCAGCACCGCAGGGATAGGAGCGATTTGCTTTTCCGGTTACCGCATCAAAATCACAAATTACAATCCCGCGCATCGCGGGATCAAATTACAA
>DREN01000090.1 GCA_011051075.1 Deltaproteobacteria bacterium
GTCTTTCTCATCCTGCCGGGACAGGAGTCCCCCTCCTTTTCACGGCTCTATGACTCAGGGTTCAGTCACGGTTTCAGGAAGGGAGAGGGATGAAAGAGACGGCCATATACGCACTGACCCCGAAGGGGGCGGAACTGGGCCGTTTTCTGGCGGGCAGGCTTCCAGGCGACCTCTTCCTTTCACGAAACCTGGAACCCGAACATGACGAGATAGTGTTTGACAGTATCCAGGATACGGTGGGCAAGGTATTTAATGACTACCGGAACCATGTTTTTATCACTGCAGCGGGAATCGCCGTAAGGGCCATTTCCCCCTGCATCCGGGCAAAGGACCGGGATCCCGCGGTGGTGGTCATGGACCAAGGGGGACGATACTGCGTGAGCCTCCTGAGCGGGCACCTGGGGGGCGCAAACGATCTTGCCCGCAGGATTGCATCCCTCACAGGGGGGCAGGCCGTCATCACCACGGCCACGGATACCGAAGGCCTGCCTTCCATGGATATGGTAGCGATGGAAAAAGGGATGGTCATCTCCAATCTGGATGCCCTCAAGGCCATCAATGGGGCCATCCTGCGGGGAGAGACCCTTCAGATCTTTGACGTTCGGGATTACCTCGGTTTCAGGGACCATCCGCCAGAAAAGGTCAAACTTGAATATTGCACGTCGGAATGCGACTGGGTTCCGGGTCGCCCCGGTATCTGGGTGGACTGGCACACAAGAACTCCCCCGCAGGGTGCGCTCCTGCTCCATCCCGGGTGCATGGTAGCAGGGGTCGGGTGTAACAGAGGAACCGGCGCAGATGAAATCGTGCGGTTGATCAGGGAAACGTTATCGCGGGAAGGCATATCCATGCACAGCCTCCGTGCCTTGGCCACCATTGATATAAAAAAGGAGGAGGCAGGTCTTCTCAAGGCCGCCGGGGAACTCGGGCTCCCCCTCCTTTTTTTCAGCCGTGAACAGATTGAAACTATAGATGTGCCGCACCCATCTCTGACCGTAAAGCGGCATATGGGAGTGAAAAGCGTATGCGAAGCAACAGCCATTCTGGGGGTGGGAAAGGGCGAGCTGGTCATCCCCAAAACAAAGAGCAGAAACGCCACCATGGCACTGGCCCTGGAACACTCAAGGTGATTGGCCTGGGCCCGGGGCATCAGGATCATTTGACCCCTGCGGCCCAGCACGCCCTGACCGAGGCCGAGGTGATCGTGGGATACAAACGATATATCGGGCTGCTTGACCCTCACCTGCTCACCGGAAAAGAGGTCATTTCCACCGGCATGCGGGGCGAGATGAAGCGGTGTGAAGCGGCCCTGGCAGCGGCGCTCGGAGGCAAAAAGACCGTCCTGGTAAGCAGCGGGGACCCCGGCATCTATGCCATGGCCGGCCTGGTCTTTGAGATGATGGAATCACAGGATCTTCTTGACCGGCTCGACGTGGAAATCATTCCCGGCCTGCCTGCCCTTTCCGCGGCGGCCGCCCTGCTGGGGGCCCCGCTTATGCACGATTTTGCGGTGGTGAGCCTCAGCGATCTCATGACGCCGTGGGACCGGATAAGGCAACGGGTTGTCGCCGCCCTTGAAGCCGATTTCGTCCTGGTCATCTATAATCCCCGGTCCAGGAAGAGAATATGGCAGCTCAAAGAAATCATGGCGCTTATCACGAAATACCGGGGAAACACCGTGCCGGTGGGCATTGTCCGAAACGCGGCCAGAGCAACCCAGGAGGTCCGGGTAGCTCAGGCCGGGAACGTGGATGAAACCACCGTCGATATGCTGACCATCATTTTTGTTGGAAATTCGCAGACACGGATAATGGGGCGCAGGATGGTAACTCCCAGGGGATATATGGAAAGATATGGAGACGGGAAATGACGGATTCCTACCAGCACGGGGGCATGAGTCTCCTTGATTTCCACCGACTAAATATCCCCGAGCGTCCCGTGACGGATTTCAGTGTTAACCTCAATCCCTTCGGGATGCCCTCTGTAGTCAGGAAAACATGGCATAAATTTGTCGAAGAAGCAGGAAAATATCCCACTCCGGACGGCAGAGGAATTTCCCACTTTTATCAGCAACGATTCGGGATTGCACCGGAAAATATCCTGGGAGGAAACGGGTCCACGGAACTGATCTACCTTATCCCGAGAGTTATCCCCTTCAAACGTGCCCTGATCGTGACCCCGTCCTACCATGACTATGAGCGGGCTACCAGCATGGCAGGGAAAGAAATCAAGCACCTGGCGCTGCACCCGGAGAAAGACTTCTTTTTCCCTTCTTCCCACCGGTTGTCCGAGGCCCTCAGGGATGTGGACGCCCTTTGGCTCGGCAGGCCTAATAATCCTACCGGGACCATGATTTCAAAAGAACTGATACTGACTATGGCGGCACGGTTTCCCGAAACGTGGTTTTTTATAGATGAGGCCTTTGTGCAGTTCACGGAGGAATGGGAAAAGGAGTCCCTGCTCCTGGAAGAACCCCTCCCCAATCTCCTGGTCATTCATTCTCTTACCAAATTCTATTGCCTCCCCGGTCTCAGGATGGGGGCGATGTACGGAAGCAGCGACATCATATCACGCCTGCGGTATGCCAAAGAACCATGGACCATAAACGGAATTGCCGACAGGATCGCCCCCCAGCTTGCGCATCTCCCGGACTATGAAGAAAGGACCACTGTCCTTGTCAGGCAGGAGCGGCAAAGGTTCATAAAGAGGGCCCAGGCTTTGGAGGGAATTGACGCCTTTCCCCCAACCGCGTGCTTCGTCCTCTGCCGTTGGAAAAGGACGAGAAATCTGGACGACCTTCTCAAACACCTCCTCTCTCACGGTATCTCTGTCCGGGACTGCAGAAATTTTCGCGGGCTCACGGACAATTTTTTCCGCATAGGGCTGCGGACTCCTGCCGATAATGACCTCCTCATCTCCACTCTCTCCTCATTTGTGGGTGCAAAGGCATGATTGAGGCAGTTTGTGTGCTTGGCGCAGCGTTTATGCTTGACCTTTTGCTCGGTGATCCCCGCTATCCCCTGCATCCCGTCCGGCTTATGGGACATGGCATATCCTTTGGCGAAAGGGTTTTGAGACGTGCGGGTCTGGACGGAAGGTTCGGGGGGATTATCCTGGGCCTGGCCATGGAAACCGTTTCTGTGGCGATCTACCTTCTTCTGGATTTCCTCGTGGGCAGCATCTTCTCCCTTGCCGCCCTTTTTCTTGCCCTCATTTTATGCTATTCGTGCCTGGCCCTGCGCGACCTTGTTTATCACGTCAACAGGGTCATTACCGCCCTTCAGAATGATGATTTGGCAGGGGCAAGGGAGGCAGTGGGCACAGTAGTGGGGCGTGATGTCCAATATCTGGACAAGCCCGGGGTATGCAGGGCAGCCATTGAGACCCTGGCCGAGAACTTCGTAGACGGATTTCTCTCTCCGGTGTTTTGGTATGCCGCGGGCGCAGTGATGGGGCTCTTTATCAGCGTGTCGCCCACGAAGAGCGGTATCTGCTGCATGATCGGATTCAAGGTTGCAAGCACCCTGGATTCCATGGCGGGCTATAAAAATCCGGAGTATTTCGCATTTGGATGGGCTGGAGCCAAACTCGATGATCTTCTCAATTTCGTCCCTGCCAGGCTCTCAGGGCCGATACTCGCCGTGGGCGCCTTGATTACAGGTCTTCACCCTCTTGAGGGACTGATGACGTTTCGGCGGGACAGGCTGAAACATGATTCACCAAATGCAGCTCATGCGGAGAGTTTTGTGGCCGGGGCATTGGGGATCAGATTAGGAGGGCCGACCATTTATGCTGACGGGCTGAAGCAGAAACCCTGGCTGGGTAAAAGAAATGCTGATCCCATGCCACTGGATATCCAAAGGGCAACCCGTCTTGTCAAATGGTCCGGCTTCATTACCATGATTATCATCATTCCCCTTTCTCTTATACTCAGATAGATAAAAATCACGATGCAGAACAAGACGGCTTCGATTCAGCCCCGAAAAGAGTTTGGCGACTCAGATAGGTCAGATGTGAATGACCCGGCCCATTGGTGAGAAACCCGGGCTAAATATAAATTATCCAACGGATCGATATTGCTTCAGGAATAACTCCCTGATACCAGTGCAATGCGAAACTCAAATCTGCCTTTGCCGACTTGTGATTGTGCAAAATATTCAA
>DREN01000226.1 GCA_011051075.1 Deltaproteobacteria bacterium
CATGGGCAGGGGCGCCGGCCGTGGCATGGCCGGATCGGCGTGCGGCAGTCCGGCCAAGTCCGGGTCCTCCTCATAGGGCGATAGATCATACATTGGAATTGAAAGGGTTCAAGCGGGCGGGTACCAAACGAAAAGGGGTAAACGATGATCATCAGCATAGCAAGCGGAAAGGGGGGCACAGGAAAGACTACCGTGGCCACGAATCTGGCCCTTTCCTTCGGATCTGACGTGCAGATTCTGGACTGTGATGTGGAGGAACCGAACTCCCATCTTTTTATCAGGCCCGTCATTGATGAGGTGGAGACCATCACCACCCCGGTACCCCAGGTGGACATGGAAAAGTGCACCCTGTGCGGGAAGTGCGGGGATATATGCCAGTTCAAGGCCATCGTGGTCATCGGTGAGACCGTTCTACCCTTTCATGAGCTGTGTCACAGTTGCGGCGGCTGCGTGGAGGTCTGTCCTGAAAAGGCCATAACGGAAACAGGCAGGGAGCTGGGGATCGTTGAAAGGGGAAAGAGAAACGGCATAGAATTTGTCCACGGCAGATTGAGGGTGGGTGAGGCCATGTCCCCGCCCCTCATAAAGAAGGTGCGGACCTATGCCCGGCCCGGTGCGTTGACCATTATAGATGCCCCTCCCGGCACCTCATGTCCCGTAATTGCCTCCATGAGGGGTGCTGATTTCGTCCTGCTGGTAACCGAGCCCACCCCCTTTGGTCTGCACGATCTGAAACTGGCCGTGGGCGCGGTCAGGATCCTTAAGATCCCCTGCGGCCTGGTCATCAACCGGTCGGACATGGGCGATGACCGTGTGAGGAGATATGCGGAAGGGGAGGATGTTCCGGTCCTGATGGAGATCCCCTTTGACCGACGCATTGCAGAGGCCTACTCCAGGGGGGAGATGATAGTGGAGACCATGCCCGAGTGGAAGGATAGATTTCTGGACTTATACCACGGCATTGAGGAAGTAGTTGCCGAAAAGGAGCAGGTCCAATGAAAGAGATTGTTATCATAAGCGGTAAGGGAGGCACCGGTAAGACCAGTATTGTAGCTGGATTTGCCTCATTGGCCGAAAACAAGGCGCTCTGTGACGCGGACGTGGACGCGGCAGACCTTCATCTTATCATGGACCCTGAGATCAGGGAGTGTCATGATTTTGAATCCGGGCATACGGCGATCATTGATCAGAAAAAGTGCACGCAGTGCGGGATCTGCAGGGACCTGTGCCGGTGGGATGCTATCAGTGACGACTATGTCGTGGATCCCATTGAATGTGAGGGCTGCGGTGTCTGTTATTATTTCTGCCCTGAAGAGGCCGTTGATTTTCCCCTTAATACCTGCGGAGAGTGGTATATTTCCGATACCCGTTTCGGTCCCATGGCCCATGCCAGATTAGGCATTGCAGAGGAGAACTCGGGAAAACTGGTGACCCTTATCCGGCAGGAGGGGAAAAAACTCGCAGAGGCAGAAGACCTGGACCTGCTCCTCACCGACGGGCCCCCTGGCATAGGCTGCCCGGTCATAGCCTCCCTTGGGGGGGCCTCGGCCGTGCTCATCGTTTCTGAGCCCACGGTTTCGGGGAGACATGACATGGAGCGGGTCGCAGAGCTGGCCGCATTCTTCAGGGTTCCCACAATGCTCTGTGTGAACAAATTTGATCTCAACCCCGACCAGGGTGAGGCCATCGAGGCCTTTGCCAGGGAGAAAAATGTCAAGGTCCTGGGAAGGGTCCCCTTTGATCCCGCCTTTACCAGGGCAATGGTGCAGGGGAAGAACATAGTGGAATTTGACGGGGGCTCAGAGGGCTGCCGGGCCGTCAAAGATATATGGGAGAAGCTGACCCGCGCCATTGAAAATTGAGGCGGTTGCTGGTCTTCCCGTCAATCGAAAAGCGAGCTTTCCCGAAGCGTCTTTCGGGAATTTGGTCCGATAACCCCGTAGCAACCTGCCATATCCGCAGGTTGAAAGGAGATGGATGAGATGCCGAGAGGAGACGGAACAGGACCGAGAGGTCAGGGCGCCGGAACGGGCAGAGGCGGCGGTCGAGGCCAGGGAGGTGGAGGCCGGGGCCGTGGAGGAGGTTTTGCCGCGGGACCGGGCGGGCACTGCGCTTGCCCTAACTGTGGTGAAAGGGCGGCCCATCAGCAGGGTTCCCCCTGTTATGACCAGAAATGCCCCAAGTGTGGCGCCGCCATGACAAGGGAGTAGCGGGTATACCGGCTTGGATTAGGGCGGGTTTTACAGGTGGGGCTGAAAACAAAGATTACCGTGGTGGTAGAAAATACCGTTGCCGTGGACGGCACTATCCCAGAGCACGGTATCTGTTTCTGGATAGATACCGGTGCCACACGGGTCGTTTTTGATACGGGTCAGGGAGGGGCGCTCCTTAACAATGCGCGGGCCCTGGGGGTCCCTCTGGAACAGGCGGAGTCTGTTGCCCTGAGTCATGGGCATTACGACCACACCGGCGGTCTGAAGGCGCTGTTGCAGGTGGCCGAAAGGCCGAAGGTATACGCCCACCGGGCGGTATTTAAGCCCAAGTACGCCTGTAACGCCCAAGGACAGAGCCGATCAATAGGCATGCCGGCCCTTAGCATGGAATCTGTACGGGAACTTACCCGGGATCTGATCTTAACGGCTGGGCCCACGCAGATAGCCGACTCCCTCTTTGTCACCGGTGAGATCCCCCGCGTAACAGAGTTCGAAGACACCGGAGGGCCTTTTTTCCTGGACCATGGGTGCAGCAGACCCGATCCATTTTTGGACGATCAGGCACTGTTTTTTGAGTCTTCCAGGGGGGTGGTGGTTCTTTTGGGCTGCGCCCACGCCGGAGTGATAAACACCCTCCTTTACATCCGGGAGCTTACAGAAGGCAGGCCGATCCACGCGATAATGGGAGGGATGCATCTCTTATCCGCCTCACGGGAGCGGATGGACAGGACCGTTGAATACCTGAGCCGCATAAACCCTGGTCTTCTGGGACCGGCACACTGCACAGGCACTGAGGCCACAACGGAACTCCGGGAGGCCTTCTCCAGTAACTGGTTCCCCTGCCATGCAGGGGCATCCGTTGAATTTGACGCGCCTTGACCCGCCATGATCCATGACTCGCCAAACCGTCTGGCCCTGATTTCCACGCCATGGCCCTTTTTTGACCGCCCGTCGATCCAGATGGGAACCCTTAAGGCCTTTCTCAACGAGAACCATCCGCACGTGGGCGTGGTTAATCACCACTTCTATCTGAGGGTTGCCTCCGCACTGGGGTATGAGACCTACCGGGCAATCAGCGAACGTAAATGGATTGCCGAATGTCCCTACGCGGCCCTTCTGCAGCCGGACAGGATCGATACCGTTGCCCGCTTCTGGAAGCGAAGGGTCCGGGGCAACCCCCTGCTCGAGGGGCTCGAATTCAGGGACCTCTGCAAAAGGGTTGAATCGGTTTCCCTGTCCTTGGTGGAAAAGGAGCCCTGGAGAGACTACTCCCTCATAGGGCTTTCCATATCTCTTGCTCAGCTTACAAGTTCCATCTTCTTCATCCGGGAGATAAGGCGGAGGGCACCAGATGTGCCCGTCGTTGTGGGAGGTTCCGCCTGTGCCGGAGACATGGGAGAAGGCCTTCTCAGGATCGTGCCCCAGATCGACTACGTCGTTGCTGGGGAGGGAGAAATCCCCCTGCTGAAGTTGACAAAGGGCCTGACCTCTGATGCCGGATACGCATTGAAAGAGATCCCGGGACTTATGTCCAGGGATGCTCCGCAATACCGGGATAATCAGGAGCAAATGCCCGATCTGGATGAACTCCCCATCCCGGATTACTCCGACTACTTTAAAGACCTGGAATCCCTTGGGCCGGGGCGCGTGTTCCTCCCAGCACTCCCCGTGGAGATGTCACGGGGCTGCTGGTGGACCAAGGGGGCAGGGGCCGGGGGCAAAGGAGGATGTACCTTCTGCAATCTGAACCTTCAGTGGAGCGGGTATCGTCAGAAAGGCACTGTGCGGATGGTGCAGGAAATTGATACCCTGATCAAACGCCATCGACTCCTGTCTGTTTCGTTCATGGACAACCTGCTGCCGGCCAAGGGGCTGGAGCAGCTTTTTTCCTCCATAGGGGCCTTGGGGCGTGATCTCCGAATGTTCGCCGAAGTCCGGGCC
>DREN01000024.1 GCA_011051075.1 Deltaproteobacteria bacterium
GAGGCCCTTCGGTCGGTCATGCCAAAGGGTCTTGACAAGTTTTTCTTTTCCACCAGCGGTACGGAGGCCAATGAAGCGGCACTCAAAATGGTCAGGCAGTCAAAGCTTCCTGCCTACAAGGTCATTTCGAGATACCACTCCTACCATGGTGCTACCGTGGCAAGTGCGGGCTTTACCGGGGACCCGCGGCGATGGTTCGCTGAGCAGGCCAGGTGCACGGTCCAGGGTGTCCGTTTCGCTCCTGACTGTTACTGCTATCGCTGTCCCTTCGGCATGGAATATCCTTCCTGCAATGTCCAGTGTGCGCGATACCTGGACTACATGATCAAGGAAGAAGGAAATGTTGCGGCCATCATCGTTGAGCCCGTGGTAGGAACCAACGGGCGCCTTGTGCCGCCGCCGGAATATTTCCCCCTAGTGAGGAAAATCTGCGATGAGAACGATGTCCTTCTTGTGGCGGACGAAGTGATGACCGGGTGGTTCAGGACAGGCTCTGCATTTGCCATGGAAAACTGGGATGTAACCCCCGACATACTGACCACCGCCAAGGGCGCCACCGGGGCTTACACCCCGGCCGGGATCACCGCCGCGACCGAAAAAGTGGCAGATTTTTTTGAACAGGAAGTCTTTTGTCATGGGCACACGTATGCCTTCCATCCCATTGCACTCTGCGCGATTCCGGCGGCCGTATCGGAATATAAGAAATTGATGGCATCCGGCCTCCCCCAGAAAACCGCCCCATACCTCAAAGAAAGGCTTTACGCGCTGGCGGAACGACACGAATGTGTCGGCGATGTCAGGGGCATCGGCCATTTCTGGGCGCTTGAAATTGTGAAAAACCGAAAAACAAAAGAACCGTTCAATGTAAAGGCCGAAAAATTCGCCGGCGGTCCCCTTATGACAGGACAGATCGCGGCCAATGCCATGCAAAACGGTCTCTACATGGCCGCGTGGTATGATACCCTGGTCATTGCGCCTCCCCTGATTATCACTGAAGAAGAGATTGATCAGGCCATGGAGATTCTCGATAAATCCTTGGAAATCGGCGACAAGGAAGCCGTGAGTACCGGGGTTTCCGTCTCCAGGAGTTCGGAATTCGACCGGGCCACGGGATGACCAGGAAACGATAACAAAACATTTTTTCATTAAAAAGGAGTGGTTACCCCATGGAAAATAATGAAGGTATCGATCTGAGCGTAGAATTTTGCGGGGTGAAATTCCGCAATCCCTTTGTTCTTGCTTCCGCCCCTCCAACCACCACGGGAGGCATGATCGGCAGGGCATTCAAGGCAGGATGGGCAGGGGCCGTTACAAAGACCCTCCTGGTCGATGCAAGCACCATCACGAATGTGACGCCGCGCCTTGCATCCCTGGGCTTCAAGGGCCAAGCGCCTGACTCGAAGGTCAACTATGCCCTTGAAAATATTGAGCTGGTCACTGATCGTGACCTTGCGGTGTGGCTCAAGGAGATAGAGGACCTCAAGAAAAAATTCCCGGAACACGTGATTATTGCCAGTATCATGGACGACGCGGGCGAACCCAAAGGCTGGCAGCGTCTCGCCAAACAGTGCCAGGAAGCGGGCACTGATATGATCGAACTCAACATGTCCTGTCCCCATGGCATGCCGGAAAGGGGCATGGGCTCCGCCATCGGCCAGGACATAGATTTGGCGGCAAGGGTCACCGGCTGGGTTGCCGAAGCCGTGGATATTCCCGTGATGGCCAAAATGACTCCTAACGTAACTGATGTGGGAGTGGTGGCCAAGGCCTGCGTTGATGCGGGGGCAGATGCCATTTCCGCCACCAACACGGTGGCTTCCATCATCGGAGTGGATCTGGAAACGCTCTCCCCCCTCCCAAGCGTGTCCGGTTATTCGGCCCACGGGGGACTCTCAGGGCCCGCCATCAAGCCCATTGCCCTGAAGGCGGTTGCCACTATCGCTGAAGCAACCGATGTTCCCATCTCAGGAATCGGCGGGATCACCACCTGGGAGGATACTGCCGAGTTTATTCTGCTGGGAGCATCCACCCTGCAGGTATGCACCGCGGTTATGATGCATGGATATTCCGTTGTTGACAACCTGGTGGAAGGTCTCGCGGGCTTCATGAAACGAAAAGACTTCGCCACCATTTCCGATATGGTTGGGGTGTCCCTCAAGAAACTCGTGCCTCTGGGAGAACTCGACACCAAAACCAGGCTGGTTGCCAGAATAGACAATACCATTTGTGCACAGTGTGACGCGTGCTTCATCTCGTGCCGGGACGGCGGCTACCAGGCCATTACCAGGGGAAGCGACAAGGTCTACAAGGTCACAGAAAAACTCTGTTCCGGGTGTTCCCTGTGCGTGCAGGTATGCCCCATTCCCGGGTGTATTTCTATGGGCCCAAAATCCTGAGCCTTCAGGAATTTTTTTCTGATCACTGGGTCTTGCTTCGTGTAGAAGGTCCGCTTGAAAGGAGGAAATCATGGATTACAAGATCGTAAATGGAACAATAGTCACGGCCACGGACACCTACCGGGCGGACGTGGGTATCAAGAACGGCAAAGTCGTTCAAATCGCCAAGAAAATCAAGGAATCAGCAGGAGAGGTCATTGACGCAAAGGGACTCTACGTGTTACCGGGAGGGATTGATATTCACACCCACCTGGACATGCCTTTCATGGGCAGCTTTTCTTCGGACGACTTTGAAACCGGGACCATCGCGGCCGCGTTCGGCGGGACCACGTCCCTGGTTGATTTCGCCATCCAGGGCAAAAGGATGAGCCTCAAGGGCACCCTCAACACCTGGATGAAGAAGGCCAGAAAAAAGGCCGTCATTGATTACGGTTTTCACGTGGCCATCACCGATCTCAACGACAGGGTCATGAATGAAATCCCGGAAATGGTGGCTATGGGAGTCCCCAGTTTCAAGTGTTTTCTCGCCTACAAAGGAGCGCTCATGATCGACGATGGAGCTCTCTACCGCATTCTCCAAAAAACAAAAAAAGCCGGTGCCCTCGTTATGATCCATGCAGAGAACGGGGATGTCCTGGACATCCTTATTAATGACCTCCTGGCCCAGGGAAAAACAGAACCGAAATACCACGCCTTGAGCCGGCCGCCTGAGGCCGAAGCTGAGGCCACGGGAAGGGGAATTGCCATTGCCCAGATGGCCGGTGCTCCGATCTATATCGTGCACTTGACCTGTAAAGAGGCCCTCGCCAAGGTCAAGGAGGCCCGAGATGCCGGTTTCCCGGTCCTTGCCGAGACCTGCCCCCAGTATCTCCTTAAATCGTATCAAAACTACCTTGAACCCGGATTTCAGGGCGCAAAGTATGTCATGTCCCCTCCGCTCCGTGACAAGTCTAACTGGGACGTTCTCTGGAAGGGCCTGGCCTATGGGGATCTCCAGGTGGTTTCCACTGATCACTGCCCGTTCAATTTCAAGGGACAGAAAGACAAGGGAAAGAAAAATTTTGCACTGATTCCAAACGGTGCTCCCGGCATAGAACATCGGATCATGCTACTGTTCCATGAAGGAGTCAATAAGAAAAAAATCGGCCTCAACCGTTTTGTTGAGTTGGTCTCAACTGCGCCGGCCAAGCTCTTTGGCCTCTTTCCGCAGAAGGGGACCGTGGCCGTCGGCACGGATGCGGACCTGGTGCTTTTTGACCCAAAGGCCCCTTTTAAGATAACTGCCAAGACACACCACCAGAACGTGGACTACACCCCTTACGAAGGCTTCACAGGAAAAGGCGTGCCCAAGACCGTATTTTCAAACGGTCAGATCATCGTCAACGACGGAAAATTCCTGGGCAAACCGGGGACCGGCCGTTTTCTCAAACGCAGGCCTTTTCGCTTGACGGCTTAGTCCCGGGCTGATATATGCTTCAGAAAACTTTACTTTAATCTTAAAGAAAGGAGGGAGATGTTATAGTTTTTTTCTGTGTTTGGCAAAACCGGTAGTTGGCGTCATTTCCAAGATCAACCGGCCCTGAACGAGGGCAAAAAAAGGAGGTCATGGACACATGAGCGAACAACAGAATCAGGAAAGCAAAGGCTGGATCGTTTATCCTCTGGGAAGCAGGCCCAAATGGCCTCTTGCCGTACTTTTGGGAATCCAGCAATATCTCACTATGTTCGGCGCAACAGTGCTGATTCCGTTCATAATC
>DREN01000241.1 GCA_011051075.1 Deltaproteobacteria bacterium
AAATTGATGCGATTCCCGGGGCTCTCCCGTAGCTTATTTCAAGCGCATGCTGCCGTCCCTATAAAATGAGACAGGGTTTTGCGTCCTTTGGAAAAGAGGCCCCCACGGGCGGGATAGATCCCGTATCCACAATGGCTGAAGTCTAACCGCACAGGTCGCATTTTTTCAACTCGTCGGTTTGAGGCGAAGCTTCGCTAGAGTTAAGGAACTTCGTGACATTTTATAATGGATGGTTTTCACAAATCCTGCGCGACAACTCAAACCAAGGGCCTCGGGTAATATGTAGTCAACGGAACATTTGAACCCATGAATACCTACAACGTTAGCTCACTTTAGGCACTTCAACTGCCTTCTGTGCCATGGCCTTTTCCAGCCGGGCCACCTTTCTGGTCAGTGCCTCCACCTTGGCAGTGAGGTCAAGGGCCTGTTCCCTGGTGGCCAGGTTCATAAGATCGAGGACCTCTTTGATCCTCTGATCTATCCTTTCTCCAATCCAGCCTTTAAGTTCCTTGGCCCGGCCCGATACCTCTCTTTTGAACCTGCTTCCCTCTGACCTGGTCAGCTCCTTTTCCCTGACGAGCCGTTCCACCAGTTTGTCTATCTCCTCATCGGCCATGGTAAGGGCGCGGTCCCACAGAGAGACGTACTTTCTGCCGTAGTCCACCAGGGTCCCGGGGCCCTTTCGGAGCAACTGGACCACAACCCCTGATGCCACATCATCGGTCTTTCCCTTTTTGTCCCTGGCCAGGATCTGGGAGAGGGTGGCGGCGGTCAGGTCTTCACCGGTCTTGTTGTCCGTGACCCTGATCTCCTCGCCCGACTTGATCAGCTTTGAGATCCGGTCAAGTGTTATGTACTTCTTGTCCGTGGTATCGTAGAGTTTTCGATTGGCGTATCGTTTGATCTGGTGCATGATCTCCTCCTGAATAAATTCCCCGCAAGCAAAGAGAACTTGCGGGGAAATTTGGGTGATTACGCAGTCTGGGTCTTGCTCAGGGCGTTGATCTTCCGGTTGAGGGTCTTTACCGTCTTTGCCAGGGTTTCCATGTCCTTTTTGTTGGGCAGGTTCAGCCGGGCAGGTACCGAACCCAGACCGTCGCTGATCCCCTCCCTGATCCTACCTATTACCGGGACCCGGTCCACCACTGTTTTCCCTTTATCGATCGTGCGCTCAAACCCCTCTGTCACGTCCTTCTTCAGGCCCTTTAAAAGGGCCTTGCCGCCTTCAGCCAGGTTATCCGCTGCACTCCGGAGATCTTCACGCAGATCCCCTGTGAAATCCCGGCCGTCTTCAACAATACCGCTCAAGACACTGTCCGGGTCCCTGGTCATATCCCCGATAAACTCCTTGCCCCGGTCCACGAACCTCTCCACGGTCCTGATGGGATTCTTCTGAAGATCCACGACCGTATCCATGCCCGACTCAATGGGATCGAGCAGGTATTTCTTGTTGTACCCCTTTGCCGTTTCCATCCACCTGTCCCTGGTTTCCTTGATCGCCTTTAAGGTGTGAAGCTCTATTACCCTTTTTTTTGTTGCCTTTCTTGCGGGTTTTCTTGTAGCCTTCCTCGTTGTCGCCATTGCTTAATGCCTCCTTGTGAAGAAAAAATCGCTTTTTGAATTTGATGCTGTGTTGACCCTATTATAACGCAGTGCGTCATGTTGTCAAGCTTTTTTTCGTTTTTTTTTCGGAAAGGGGAGATTTTTTCTCTCAGGGCCGGCCTGGTCATGGCCCATCCTGCTTGATTTATTTATATCTATGCCATCCGAGGTCCCTGGATTATGTCCGTTTTTATCTTTGTCTTACTGATCGTTTTCCTCTTTTTCCCGGCCGTGACCTACATCCTTTTCTGGTACGATACGGCGAACAGCCCTTACAGGGATGAGCTTGAAGAAGTGTCCGGAGGCAAGGCAGGGAGATGGATACTGAGGGGGTTTGTCTCGAGCATCCTGAGTCAACTGACGGTTGCAATCACCTGGCCTCTCGCCTTTATCAGGAGGTTATGGCAATCGGAGGCGGATCCTGCAGACTCCTCTTCCCCTGTTATTCTGATACACGGCCTTTACCACAACGCCAGCGCCTGGGTCCTTTACAGACGATGGCTCAGACAGGCCGGGTACAGGCGGGTATATCAGTTCAACTACAACAGCCTGAAGTACAACTTCCACGAGATCTCTGATCAACTGGACAAATGGATGGAAAAAACAGCCCGTTCCTTTCCTGGAGAGGCGGCGGTAATGGTGGGGCACAGCCTGGGTGGGCTCCTTGCAAGGGCCTACGTGGGAAAAAGGGAAGGGGGTAAAGGCCCCCGGGTGAGGGCCGTGGTAACCCTGGGAGCCCCCCACAGGGGAAGCAGGATGGTGGTTTTCGCCTTTGGGAGGCTTGCAAAGAGCCTGGCCTATGAGAGCCCCCTGATGGGGGAACTCGGAGGGCTTGAAACCCCTCCGGAGGTGGAATGTACGGCCGTATATTCGGCCGTGGACAATATGGTGCTCCCTGCGGAGTCCCTGAAATCCCCGCCGGGCTGGAAAGGTGAGAGGAGCGAACCGGTCTGCCATATCGCCATGCTCTACCACCGGCCCACCTTTGAGCAGGTCATGATCCATTTGAAATAGCCGCCATCAGCAGGTCCCGTGAGCCCGGTCAACCCGGGCTGATTCCCTTGGAAAACCTCCCTGAAACCCTCCTCCACAGCCGCGCCGCGTCTAAGAGGAACCATGCGATCACCTTCTGAAGGTCCCAGATGATGGAGATGCTGCCGCGGTAAAGGTTCCAGGCGTCTCTGATCAGGAGTCTCATGAGCCTCAGGCGGACCACGTCGTTCAGAAAGGTTGTCATGGCGGCCCAGACCATGTACTCGTCGCGGTTAAAGGTGGGGTCAACGTCTGCCAGCACGCCCTTCAGGGTGACCAGGGCCTTTTCGTACATGAGAAGGTCTCTGGAGAAGACCACCCCCTCGTAGGTGAACCTCTCAAAGAGAAACTCGATGGACGAGAGGAGCCCGCCCTCCCGTTCTTTCTGCCCGGTTATGGCCTCATCGATTATGTCCATTATCTTCCGGGTCATGGTCGTGTTACCTGAGAGCTGACGCCGGGTGATGATGTCTGCCGTATAGAAGATGAGTTTCCTGTTGCCCATGACCAGTCCCAGGGTAAGGAGTACCATGGACAGACGTTCAAGCCTCTTCAACCGGCCTAACATCCCCCAGTCATAGAAGATGGTCCGGGGCTGTGTGCCCTCGAAGGTGTACGAGATATTTCCTGCGTGGGGATCGCCGTGAAAGATGCTCTCTTCACGCATATCCTGGATGGGACGAAGGATACATATCCTGGCCAGACCGGAGGCCAGACGGCGCCTCTGTTTCATGGTCAGGTGAGCCACCCCGGTAATCTTGGTCCCGTCAACGCGGGTCATTACTGTCATGTGAGGGGTGGAAAGGGCCAGCCTTGAAAGGGGCAGGGAGGATATCATGAAAACCATCCCCTCTACCACCACCATCCTGAACCGGTCGTAGCGTCGGGGGAGGAGATCCTGAAGACCGGTATTCAGCACCACCTGACGGACCATGTCTTCCAGTGCCCCTATGGCCACGGCCTCCTTCAGAAATCCCAAGGCCCGCTTGCGCATGAGGGCCACCGTGGGCCTGCGGCCCTGGACCGGTCTTGTTATCTCAACAAATGCGGCTGCTGAATCCATGGGTCTGGATGCTGGATATTCATCCATATTCCTTGTGCTCTGGGCCTTCTATCCATGATCTCTTTATCTCATGAACCATCATGTTTTTCAATGAGGATGCGGTGGTATGGAAACCCCTGTCTGCGTGCAACGCACAGACAGGCAATATTCCATCATTCCAATTGTGAGCGAAGCAAACTAAGTTCTATACTATCTTAGAAAAATATTTTGGGGCAGCTACTCTGCGGTTCGAAATCGTCTGCGGAGGTGTTATCCGATTGATCCTGATCCCGCCACAGGCGGGACTGGATACTTGATGAAAAAAAGGGTGATTTCTTATAGACATCCAGCATCCAGAAACCAACATCCAGAAACCAGTTATGGCAATGGATAGGTGTACCCCCAAAACATTATCTTAAAGGCTATAGCGACTTTGCGCGATATCAT
>DREN01000174.1 GCA_011051075.1 Deltaproteobacteria bacterium
CATTTTATAGGGCCGGCAGCATGCGCTTGAAATAAGCTACGGGAGAGCCCCAGGAGAGAGTCTCGGTTGGAGTATGTACGGGTCCCTGCCTGCTCCGAAGCTTTAATCCAACTAAGGGGGCGTTCCATGTCGTGATGGAATATTTTGTTGCGTCCTTTGGAAAAGAGACCCCCACGGACTAAAGGTAACCGCACAGGTCGCAATTTTTAGGTTCCCCGGTGTAGAATTTTTCCACCTGTTTTCATAAGAAACCTGAAGGACTATTTGGCGAGGCTTATATGTGTAAGAAAACCGCTATTTATCCCGGCTTTTTTGACCCGATAACCAATGGGCATCTTAGTATTGTGAAACGGGGTCTGGAGATCTTTGACAGGGTCGTTGTCTCCATACTGAACAACCCCCAAAAGATCCCCCTCTTTTCCATCGAAGAGAGGATCGCCATGATCAGGGGTGCCTTAAAAGATAACCCTAACGTGGAAGTAGACACCTTCAGCGGACTGCTGGTGGACTATGTGATCCAGAAGAAGTCGAACATCATCCTGAGGGGGCTCCGGGCACTCTCTGACTTTGAATACGAATTTCAGATGGCCCTCATGAACAGAAAGCTGAACAGGGATGTCCAGTCTGTATTTCTCATGACCGACTACAAATGGTTTTACATAAGCTCCACTATCATCAAGGAGGCTGCAAGCTTTGGAGGAGATGTGAGCGGGCTTGTGCCGGAATTTGTAAATGAAAAATTAAAAGAAAAGTACCTGCAGGCAAAAAATACTTGACACTCTTCCCCGCATAAGCCATATTTCTCCCTGAAAATTTGAGACTTATCTGATTTTACCACTCGGCAAGGATGAGGAGGATCAAAGGTGGCCCTGACCAAAGAAAACATCATTGACAATATTTATCACCAGGTGGGACTCAGTAAAAGTCAATCCCGGACCGTTGCAGAATCACTCCTTGAGATCATCAAGCAGACACTGGAAAGTGGAGAAGACCTCCTGATCAGCGGTTTCGGCAAGTTCGTTGTAAAGGAGAAATCCTCGAGGAGGGGCAGAAATCCTCAAACCAGTGAAGACCTTCAGTTGAGGGCCAGAAGGGTAGTGGTATTCAAGACATCCGGCGTGCTTCGTGATAAGATAAACAAAGGCCTGAAGGCCTGAGCAGGAGGGCGGCTGCCCTTAACCCTGCTCCGTATCAAGCAACGGTAGCCCCCCAACGGCACACCTTTCTTTTCAAACGGAACAAAAGCGTCTACCTCAATATCTCCAGTATCTCTTGCAGTTCACCGGTTATCTCCCTCTTGAGGGGATCGGGAATAACAGCCCCCCGGTCGTTTCCTTTTTCAACCGCCGTCTCGCCCCCTCAATGGTCATTCTTTCCTCGTATAGGAGTCTCTTTATCTCCAAAAGAATTTGCAGATCCTTTTTCTGGTAGGTCCTCTGCCTGGAGTCGGCCCTGCCGGGCCTCAGCTGGGGAAACTCGCTCTCCCAGTATCTCAAGACGTAGGGTTCAACACCGACAATGCGGCTCGCCTCTCCAATACGGAAGTATCGTCTGTTGTCAGGAATCCGGACCACCGCCTCATCCCTCCCTCAGTCTTCCCCCTGTCTCTTCTCTGATCCTGCGGATGATCGATTCGTGCAGCCTGTTTATCTTTTCACCCTCAAGGGTCTCATGGGGAGACCTGTAGCATACCCTGAAGGCCAGGGCCTTTTCCGAGGGGTCCAGGCTTTCTCCCTCGTAAAGGTCAAAAACCCTCACTGACTCCAACAGCGCTCCCCCCTCTTTTTTTATGGCGTCAATAATTTCCGTGCTCTCCACCTCCCTTTTCACAAGGAGGGATATATCCCTGAACACGGCGGGAAACCTGGGAAAAGGTATAAACTGCCTTGTGGCCTCAAGGAGAGGGAGGATGGCCTCCACATGAAGTTCAAAGAGATATACGCCTTCATCTTTAAGATCGCAGGCCTCAATCATCCCGTGGAAGGCCTTTCCGATCTGCCCGATGAGGGTGTCTGAGGAGTATATCTCTGCCGAGATCTCCCTGTCAAAACCGGGTATGCCCCTCCCCCTGCAAAAACGGATCTGCCCCAGGCCCAGGGCCTTGAGCAGGGCCTCTACCGACCCCTTCATGTCGTAGAAATCGCAGGGTCTCTCATCCTGGTACCATGTTTTCTCCTGGCACAGACCGGTCATAACCGCTGAGAGACAGATCTTCTCAAGGGGCTGCACATCCCCCTCTTTCCTCATAAAGACCTTGCCCCACTCGAAAAGCCTCAGATCCCTGCTGTCATGCAGCATGTTGGTCCTAACCGCGGCCATTAGTCCGGGAATAAGGGAGGTCCTGAGCACGGACTGTTCAACGCTAAGGGGGTTCATGAGCCTGGTAAATAACCTGAGAACGCTGTCCTTGTCAGCGCCAAGCAGGTCAGCGGAATCGGCTGAGATAAAACTGTAGGTAATAATTTCAGAAAAACCAAGGCCCGTCATTATTGCCCTTATCCGGTCTCTGATAAGGGTTTCTGGAGCATCCCCTTCCTCCGAAGGTCTGATATTAGGGTAGGTAACCGGGATATTGTCAAACCCGTACAGCCTGGCAACCTCTTCGGCCAGATCCACCTCCCGTTTAATATCCACCCTGAAGGAGGGCGGCCTCACCTCCAGCTCACTTTCGTTTATCTCACGGACCTCCATCTCCAGGGCCTCAAAATACCCCTTAATATCATCCTTTGAAATGGAGGTGCCCAGGAGGCGGTTTGCCCTTTCCCTGCGGAAACGGATAACCGGTGGCGTAAAAGGCCGGGGGTAGTTGTCGATAACGCCTCTGGCGATCCTTCCCCCTGCCAGCCTGCTCATGAGAGCAAGGGCCCGTCTGAGGGCAAAGGTGGTACCCCCGATATCGGCCCCCCTTTCAAAACGATAGGAGGCCTCTGTGGAAAGGCCCAGATGTTTTGACCCCCTGCGAATGGTCAGCGGATCAAAAAAGGCGCTCTCGAGCAGGACATTTTCCGTCCCGGCAAAGATCTCCGAGTTAAGGCCTCCCATAATCCCTGCCAGGGCCACGGGCCTCTCTCCATCACAGATCAGGAGGGTCTCCCCGTTGAGTTCTCTGGTCTCTCCGTCAAGTGTGGTAAAGGTCTCCCCGTCCACGGCCCGCCTGACCTCTATCCTGTTTTCCCTGAGGCGGTTATAATCAAAGGCATGCAGGGGCTGGCCCAGTTCAAGCATCACGTAGTTGGTCACATCCACCAGATTGCTGATACTCCTGACGCCCGAGTGATGGAGGCGGTACCTTATCCAGAAGGGAGAAACGCCCGGCTTCACCCGCTGGATAACGCCCGCTGCGTACCGGGGGCAGCCATCAGGATCAAGGATGGTAACGCTCGTCAGGTCCTCGACTGAAGGCCCGGTCTCTTCAAAGGCCACTTCCGGCATCCTCAGTCCTTTTCCTGTTACAGCGGCGATCTCCCTTGCCACCCCTGTCACGCTTGCGCAATCAGGGCGGTTGGGCGTAATACCCAGGTCAAAAACCCAATCGGGAAAGGGGAGTACCGACAGGAGCGACGCGCCCGGGGTCAGGCCCGGCGCCAGGATCATTATACCGGTATGATCGTCTGTCAGACCTATCTCATCCTCGGCAAGGAGCATCCCCGTTGAGACCTCACCCCTGATCCTTGCCTCCTGGATTACGGTTCCGTCAGCCAGTCTGCCCCCGGGCAGGACCAGCGCCGACATGGCCCCCTCCTGAACGTTTGGTGCCCCGCAGACCACCTGGACCGTTTCTTTCCCCGTATCAACCCTGCAGAGGGACATACTGTCCGCATTCGGGTGGGGGTCAACCTTCAGGATCCTGGCCACAATAATATCGTCAAGCCCTTCACCCACCGCCTCCAGGCCCTCCACCTCCAGGCCTGTCATGGTCAGTAGATGGCCAAGCTCATCGGGAGGCATCTCAACATCCACGTACTCCCTTATCCAGTTCAGACTTACCTTCATATGCGCCTTCACGCTGTGGGAACTGGGGAGTTGAACGAACGATTCACCCCTCCCCGCATCCCTGATCACTAATCCCTAATC
>DREN01000307.1 GCA_011051075.1 Deltaproteobacteria bacterium
CCTTCAGGGCTTTCGGGAATCCCGCCCGTTCGCGACTCCCATATAATCAGGCCGTTGATTCAGGTGACCCGAAGCGAGATAGAGTCCTATCTCTCCCTGAGGGGACTTGCTCACATCACAGACCCCACCAACTCAGAGACGAGATACCTCAGGAATGAAATCCGGATGAACCTTCTTCCGCGGCTGGAGAAGTATCAATCAAGGATCGTTCAGGTCCTGGGCCGCACGGCGGAGATAATGAGGGAAGAGGCCTCATGGTTGGAGACAGAGGCGGCAGGGTGGGTGAAGAGGTGTGCCGTAACCGCCTCACCTGGTGAGACCACGCTCCCCCTGGATCGATTTAACCTTCTGCCCGGCCCACTGAAGAACCATGTGATCAGGCATGCCCTGAGAAGAGGGGGAAGAGGCCTGCGCCGGATAACCATGAGACATATGGACGGGATAAGGGGGATAGCAGAAGGGAAAAGGCCCCAGGCGGAGATGACCCTGCCCAACGGGGGCCTGGTTAAAAGGGTGTACGGTGAACTTATGTTTTCAAGGTCATCGCTCCCACCGCCCGAAGGGTTCTGCCACATCCTTGAGAGACCAGGGACCTTTTATCTGGACCCTCCGGGCTGTGCCATTCAACTGCATGAGTATGACAGAAAGCGCGTGGAGGATTTGACCGCCTCCGCCCGGACCGCCTGTTTTGACGCAGATCTGACAGGCTGGCCGTTGATGCTCAGGAACTTCCGGCACGGCGACAGGTTCGTTCCCCTCGGCATGACAGGCCACAAAAAGCTGAAAAAGTTTTTCATTGACATGAAGGTCCCGTCTCACATGAGAGCCACTATTCCCATACTGATTCGGGGGGATAGGCCGATCTGGGTCTGCGGTATCAGGATGGACGACCGTTTTAAGGTCACGTCAGAGACCCGAAGGGTGCTGAAGGTCACATTTGAGGTCCGGGAGCGGATACCTCTGGATCAGGAGTGAATTGGGAAGGGACCAAATCAGGACTCGGTTATCCCCCTGTACACCGGTTCAAAACCGATGAACCGCCCCCGCATCTGGCATATATACCACTGCAGGGACGGTTCATTCGGCCGGGGAATGGTGTTTGATTACTTGCCGGGCGGTATGGGTCTTAAGACCCCATCCTTATCCCTCCTGTTGGGATAGGGCTGCTTGGGAAGGGGCGCGCCCGGGAGTTCGGCAATGGACTTGCCATGCTTCCAGCCGGGGGGGCATACGGCGATATACCTTGCGTAGCCCCCTGTTCCACCCTCAGGCTTTGCAAAGCCGATCAGAATAAGGGCGCCTGCCTCGGGCACCTTGTCTAGGTTCTTCATGCCCTCGGCCTGGCAGAAGTTATTCTTGAGGAGCCAGGTCTCGCCTTCCAGGTTCGGGGTGGTGTCCGTATCCAGGGGCTCATGGCCGTGAAAGAGGATCTTCCGTTCAAGGTGGAGGAGCTTGAGCGCGCTCAGCTTGATTCCTGGAAAGGGGGCGTTGGCAAACCGCTTGGTCTCGTTCCACCTCTTGTACCAGTCCGAACGGACGGCCACCACAGACCCCTCGGGGATCTTGCCGTACTTGGCCTCCCACGCCTTTATATCCCCCACGGTGGCGTGATAACCAGGGTCTTTTTTTACCTTTTCGTGAATATCGATGACCACCAGAGGCCTGATGGAATAGGTGGCTGGAAGATCGCTGATGGTGGCGCCAAACTCGTAGAAATGGGCGGGAGGGTCCAACTGGGTGCCGTACTGATCGGTCACAAGCTCATAGGCGGTACAGATAAACCCGTGTTTTTTATACTGGAAGGCCTCACCGATGGTGCAGTAGCCCTTGATCTCCTGACCCGCCACCCCGGGTTTGAATTTGGCGTTTCCAAATCCGGGCCAGACAGGTATGTTAGGGTTGAAGGCATGTGTCAGATCAACGTACTTGGCATTTTTAAGGACACTGTTATAGACGTTCCACAACTGGGTGTCCGCACCCATTGCAGGCCCCACAGCTACTGCCATCGGTATCAATGCAAAAATAGCCACAAAAACAAACAGTCTTTTCATGTCTCCTCCTCCTCATGAACTAAAAAAGTTTTCAGTAACACCCGACTCCGCCCTTTTCATCACCTCCTTTGTTCATAATTTTCCGCTTTGAAGATATGCAAACCGTCTTTTAAAGCTCCCTGCCAGGGTCCATTCACGGTGCCAAGATAATAGGGAAAGGGGGTTCGGGTGTCAAGCCGTCTCTTTTTAAAGAACGGTCTCGGAAAGGCTTCAAAAACCATCCGGTTTTCTGTACACTGGGTGAAGTCTTGAGAACCTTTGACACAGGGGGTTCCCTCGAATCAATGGGACCTGGAAGAAAGATAACAGAGATAGAGCCTGAACCGGTTGAGATTCCCATCGACGGGACCCTGGACCTGCACGCCTTTGCCCCGGGGGATGTGCCTTCCCTGGTCAAGGAGTACCTCCGGGCCTGTCTGGAAAAAGGGATCTATGAGGTGAGGATCATTCATGGGAAGGGAAAGGGGGTCCTGCGCCGTACCGTCCATGCCCGGCTTGAAAAAGACCCCCTGGTCCTTGACTTCGGGCTTGATCCGGGGCCCTCGGGCTGGGGGGCCACGGTGGTCCGCCTCAGGACCCACTCAAACGGAAACCGGCCGTGAGCTCCCGCACAGATTCAAAGACCCGTTCTCTGTTCACCGGCTTCACCCTGTTTACAATCCACTCCCTGAACTTCCGGCCGGCAGGGAGGGACTGTTTATAGCTCATCAGGTCCAGTTTGACACCAAGGGCCTCTGCAACCCCTGCGGCCATTACGGGCCATACCTGGCCTATGTCACCCACAATGGGAAGGCTGCCAGGGATCCTGGCAAAGCCCGACATCTCCATGCGAAATGGTATGCCCATGGACTTTGTCTTAGGCAGGCCCTTATCAACCGCCTCCGACACCATTTTCCCCTGTCTCTCCCTCTTCCATGCCCTCTCCAGGTTGGGGTCAAGGTCTATCCTGATGATCCTTTTGTCCCTCAGGGAAAAGGTCCACCCTCCCTCCCAGTCAGACCAGATGCCGTGTCCGGTAAATAGTTCAAAGGGACCGTCGTGGATCTCCTGGGAAAGGGCGAGGGCCGACTCGATAATCAGGTCCGCGCTGTCAAGGAGTTCTGCTATGCGAAGGCTCCGCTCAGACACGGGTATTGAATCGGCAACGGCCAGACCCACCTCACCGCCTCCCACCAGTTGGGGCACGGTTACCAGCACGGGCAGGTTCTTCAAGGCCCCTGCGCCTATCATGGTGTACGGATCAGCGCCATAGCCTGCCACCTGTTCAAAGGGGAGGCCGTATCGCCTGGCCAGGGTAAGGACGTCACGTGCCAGTCTTTCGGTGCGTAGGCCGGTGGGATAGGCCATATTGCCCGCCACCTTGATTATCACATTTCCCCTGGCCCGTCTCAACCTCCGGTAAAGCCCCTTATCAATGTGGATTTCACGGCAAAACTCCTCAAGGCGGGCCTTTGAGATCATGCTCACCTCAAACCGCCCGTCGCAGGGGAGCCTATCCCCATCAAATCCAAAGGCCCTGCCATCGATCCTCTTCACCCTTTCAAGGGTGCCGGCCATCTCATGGTTGATAACCGCCGAGCTGGTGGAGACACCATCGATAAGCCCCTTATGCATGAGTTCCGCAATAAGGGTCGTGACGCCCTCGTGAAGGTTGGGCCCGCTCCCCACCACGGCGACTACCCTCTGTCCCCTCTCCTTGGCCTCAACTATCATTTTTACGGCCTTGTTCAACCGGGACCTGGTCCTCGGTTTGAGGGCCTGGTACATTTGGGCGATTGCATCCTGATCGATCTTCATTTACAATATCCTTTCTGGATCAAAATCTCACGTCGGGCTCCTTCTGTAGCCTTTAAGATAATGTTTTTGGGGTACACCTACTCCATTGCCATAAATAGAGAACCGAGGTTCATTGAGGCGGGACCAGTATCAATCAGATAACAGCTCTACGGAACGGACGATTTAGAGCTGCGGAATAGCTGTCCCAAAATATTTTTCTATAATACGGATATGGTAACCATCG
>DREN01000393.1 GCA_011051075.1 Deltaproteobacteria bacterium
GGATGGATACCTGCCGAGGCGCCCCGAAGGATGATCTACGGGAATATTCTCCTTGCGGGAGACGCGGCCGGACATACCCATCCGATTACAGGGGCAGGGGTGGCCCAGGCCGTGATCTCAGGTAAGATGGCAGGGGGATACGCGGCCAGGGCCATCCTCAAAGGCGACCGGAGTATCCTTTCCGGGTATGAGGCAGAATGGAGGGACCTCTTTGAAGAGACCCAGACCAGGGCCTTTGAGAGGAGACAGTTGTTGGAAGAGAACTGGGACAGGCTCCAGGACATTATCAGATTCTGCTGGGTGGGGTTCAGGGAGTACTATGCAGGGGCTTGATGAAAGACTTGCCAGGGCACGGGAGATCTCCTGGCAGAGGTTCGGAAAGGAAATCACATTCTATCTTCCGGGGATGTTTTCATACAACGGCCTTTCAGGGAAATACCCGGCCATCTCCATCACCGGAAACCGCTGCGCCCTTCAGTGCGATCACTGCCAGTCAAAGACCCTGGAGCCCATGATCCATGCTGAGACGCCTGAAACCCTCACGGGAAAATGCCTTGACCTTGCGGAAAAAGGTAACCTGGGGGTCCTGATCAGCGGGGGATGCGACCGGGATGGTCGGTTGCCCTGGAACGGTTTTATCCGGGCCATTTCAGAAATCCGGCGGCAGACCGCTCTTTACATCTCCATCCACTGCGGCCTGGTGGATCTTCAGACGGCCCTGGAACTGAGGGATGCGGGCGTTGATCAGGCCTTGATCGACGTGATAGGCGATGATGAGACCTACCAGAGGGTCTATCACGTGGACTTTGGCGTATCCCGCATAGAGTCTTCCCTTGAGGCCCTTAAGAGGGCATCTTTCCCCGTGATCCCCCACATAGTGTGCGGGCTCAACCACGGGAGGATGGTGGGAGAGGAGAGGGCCGTGGAGATGATCGCACCCTTTGAGGTCAGGCAGATGGTGGTGGTATCCCTCATGAGGATCCCGGGGACCCCGTCGTGGAAGGCGGAGAGGCTTAAGGCGGAGGAGGTTGCCCGGTTAATAGCCGAGGCACGGTTCCGTCTTCCCCACACGGAGATAAGCCTGGGTTGCGCAAGGGAGCGTGGAAATACCAGTATGGAGACCCTCGCCGTACAGGCAGGGGTAAACCGGATGGCCCTCCCCTCGGATGAGGCCATCGAACTGGCCGTACACTACGGCCTCAAGATCAGATACCAGAGGACCTGCTGTTCAGTGCGGCGGGATTTTTCAGGGGATAAGTGGTAGGCCTTTTGATTGATGATTGATGATTGTTGGAGCGAAATGGAGAGACAAGATATGAAGCAATCAGAGGAGAGCCCTTTGGAAAGCCCGCGATTTCTACGTATGAGCCTGGCCGCCGCAATCACCCTCGGTTTCAAACCCGGCCTCTTCTACAGAAAGGCCAGACTCTACTGCATCAACCTTCTACTGACCTACAGGTCGGGTTGCGCGGCCAGGTGCGCCTATTGCGGGCTCTCGACAAAGCGCCCGGGGTCTTACAGTGAGAAGAGCTTTATAAGGGTGACGTGGCCCACCTACCCCCTGGATGATATTATCGAGAGGATCTCACAAAGACAGGACAGGGTCAAACGGATCTGCATCTCCATGGTAACCAACAGGCGCGCCACAGGAGACACCAGGGAGGTTTGCGCCCGCCTCCGTTCCAGTCTTGATATCCCCGTGTCCCTCCTTATTTCTCCCACAATACTCGACCATGACGATCTTATCTCCTTCAGGGAAGCAGGGGCGGACAAGATAGGGGTGGCCATCGATCTTGCGACCAGAGAGCTCTTCGACCGGTACCGGGGTACCGGGGTGGGCGGACCGCACAGGTGGGAAGCCTACTGGAACGTCCTTTCCCAATCTGTGGAACTCTTTGGCAGGGGGAACGCCGGACCCCATTTCATGGTGGGCATGGGGGAGACCGAAACGGAGATGTGTGATGCTATGTAGCGTGCGAGGGATATGGGGGGAACCACCCACCTGTTTTCGTTCTTCCCAGAGGCGGACTCCCTCATGGCAGACCATCCTATCCCCTCCATGGGGCAGTACAGGCGTGTACAACTGGCCCGTTTTCTCATAGATAACCGGCTCGTCCGTGCCGAGGAAATGACCTACGACAGTACAGGTCGAATCACGGACTTTTCACTCTCCCCTGGGGAACTGGACAGGGTGGTCGATTCGGGCCGGGCCTTCCGGACCAGCGGGTGCGTGGGCTACGACGGTGAGGTGGCCTGCAACAGGCCCTATGCCAACTCCAGGCCAGGACCGGACATCCGCAATTTCCCTTTCCCTCCCGATGAGTCGGATATCCTTCGTATCAGGGAGCAGTTGGGCTGGGGCCGAGGCCAGACAGGCGCGCCTTCCCAGACCCATGGGACCTCGGCCCTGCCGTTGGGAACCATGGGTGGTTGTTAGAGGCGCAAGGCGCAAGGCTCAAGGCGCAAGATTAAAGGTCAGAAGATTATGTGGATCGGTCTCATCATGGCTTAGCTCCTTTGGCCAGGATCCCATCGGTGTGGTTATCATCAAGACACCCTGACCTTGTCTTGACAGGGTCTACCGGCCCGGCGTAAGATGAGACATCATTACTTCCCCTGGTGGCGGGGGAATCTCATGGGTCAACGGTGTATGATTTGATTGAAGGTTTTGCCGTAAAATACACCGTTCATAATCAATTTGCCGTGCATCATTTTGCCAAAAACTGACATCCAGCTCATAATCGTTTTGCCCAAACCGTGAAGCTTCAACCCCCAAGGAGATCTATATGCGCCCATTAGACGGAATCAAGGTGGTCGAGATGGCGGGTCTGGCCCCGTCCCCATACTGTGGAATGCTGTTGGCCGACTTCGGGGCCCATGTGGTAATCGTTGACCGTTTATCAAAGGGGGCGCCCGAGATCCCGAACATCATGGAGAAGAACCCATTTGACCGTGGGAAGCGGTCCATGCGGGTTAACCTGAAAAGCGATCAGGGTATTGAAATTCTGAAAAAAATGATCGAGGATGCCGATGTTCTGGTTGAGCCGTACAGGCCCGGGGTCATGGAGTCCCTGCAGTTGGGTCCTGACGAGGCCCTTTCCCTGAATCCGAAGCTCATCTACGCCCGCCTTACAGGTTGGGGGCAGGATGGCCCCTACGCCGGCATGGCCGGCCATGACATAGATTATATAGCCCTTTCAGGGGCCCTTTCCCTTTTCAGGAGAAAGGGGGAGAGGCCCCTGCCCCCGTGCAACCTCCTTGGAGACTTTGCAGGTGGAGGCATGCTGTGCGCCATGGGTATCCTCCTGGCCCTGATTGAGAGGAACAGGTCCGGCAAGGGCCAGGTGGTTGACGCGGCCATGTTGGACGGTGCGGCCAGCTTTACGACCCTTTTTTACGGCATGCTGGCCCATAACCTGATGACCCTTGATATAGGGACCAACGTCCTGGACGGTGGGGCCCCCTTTTACCAGACCTACGAGACCTCTGACGGCAGATTCATGGCTGTGGGGGCCATAGAGGGAAGGTTCTACTCCGAACTCCTCAAAGGCCTTGGCCTGGACCCCTCATCCCTTCCCCATCAGTTGGATATGCCCAGGTGGCCGGAGATGATCGAGCGTTTCGGTGAGGTCTTTAAGACCAGAACCCGCGATGAGTGGGAGGCCGTGTTCAAGGGGAAGGACGCCTGTGTTGCCCCTGTCCTGGAACTTGATGAGGTGGACCAGCATCCCCATAACAGGGAGAGGGGGCTCATGATCGATATTGAAGATGTGCCCCAGCCTGCCCCTGCCCCAAGGCTCTCCAGGACACCGGGCAGGGCAACACAGGCATGGGGAAGAAGGGGCGCAAATACAGAAGAGATACTGATGGAATTGGGATATTCCGGGGAGCAGATAAAGAAGCTCTTTGATAGTGGGGTCGCGGAATAACTACCCAGAAGGTGAATCCGCCCCCCTTACCGTGGACCTGACAGAAACAGGAGGCTCACGATGAAAAGGAGGGAAAGACCGGTTTTGGCAAGGCCCATGACTTACAGGCCGGCAGCGCTTATCCTTTCCGTGCTGATCGCAC